>JBAYNL010000058.1:0-7102 GCA_041678805.1 Candidatus Altimarinota bacterium
GTTGTCTGCGAGTTGGTTGGCAATAATGAACACCCACTTAAGAGCATTGTGAGCAATACCGCTGATAGAATTTTTTTCATAGGAGAGAACTTTTAAGAATAAGCTGTTGGGATTATACAATATGTTTGGGGATTAATGAAAATGGAGAAGTTGTTTTAGGGGACAGCTAATTGTTGACATTTTGAGCACATCTGTTATGATTAAGAACTTCGTAAATTCACAATTTGAAAGATGACTGAACCAATTGTTGGCAAAAGCGGAGAGGATGATAAGACTAAGAGAGTTGATGAAGGCGTTAAGCCTTTGGAAGATCTTCGTGTAGAAAAAATGGATGGAGTGGCTCTTGCTGCTGAGATAAAGGCAAGATTGGACAGTATGACCCTTACAACTGAAAGCCAAGTTGCAGACGTTTTGAAAGCGGATTTTCCAGATAGAGAAGAAGCTGCCGAGAGAGTTACTCCTGAAAACATGGCCGAATTTGCCGCAGTCTGGGAACTTTATGAAGCATCTTTTGTCCCTGATGAAAGACGAGATTTTCGTGCCCATTTAGAAACGCTTAAAAATCCTAATTATGAAATGCATGCTGTAAAATTGAGGGATCGAGTTGTTGGATTTATTGGTGTTTGGAATTTGCAAGTTGAGGGTGAAGACTGGATGTTTGGTGAACATATTGCTGTTCATCCTGCATATCAAAGCAAAGGGATTGGAAAAGTAATTCTGGATAAAATTGTGAAAGATAAAAATATAGTAGGAGAAGTCGAGAACCCCGAAGGCTTTCCTCCAAGTGATCCAAGATGCAGAAGAATTCGCCTTTACGAGAAAGAAGGATGGCATTTGAATGACCAGAAATCGCCTGAGGGCAGTCTTCTATTTGATTACATTCAACCTTCTTACGGAGAAGGACGAAAACCGACTCCTCTTATCTTGATGACAAAGCCATATGTAATTCGTGATAAAGCTCAATTTGAAGCCCTTAGGGATCAGATTTATAAAATTGTTTATGGTCTTCCAGACGGAAAATTACCTCAAAAAGGGGTGTAATATGTTATAATGGATTTGTTTTTATAAATAACTTTTCCATATGAGTAAAATATTAATAGCAGAAGATGACTCCACGATGAATAAGATTTTGGTTGGAAAGTTTAACGATTCTGGATATGAAGTTCTTTCTGCAATGAATGGGAAAGAAGCTTTAGATTTAATTCTAAAAAACAAACCAGATATTATTTTGTTAGATATTTTTATGCCAGAAATGAATGGATGGGAAGTTATGGAAAATTTACGAAAATCCGGAGATTATGGACATAACGTAAAGGTAGTTGTTTTCACAAATGATGACGCTGATACCGATGATGAGCTTCAAAAAATCAGTAAATTCAAACCTTCTTTTTTCATCATGAAAGTCAATTCTTCCCTGGATACTTTGGTGGAAAAAATAGATGAAGCTTTAAAAAATTTTAGTTAGCCACTTCTGATATTTTTTATTTTTTCCAGAAGTAACATCTTTGAAAAGAGTTTGGATTTTGGCTGCTATTGGACCTTTTTCTCCATTACCAATAGTCTTTTTATCAACACTTTTTATCCAAGCAATTCTGGCGGCTGTTCCAGTTAAAAACAATTCATCAAAGATATAAAGGGTGGACCTATCTATTTCTTCTTCTCTAATTTCCAGCTTCATTTCTTTTTTGAATAATTCCAGAATACTTCTCCTGGTTATACCGTTTAAATTGTTTGCAGAAAGAGGAGGCGTAAAAACTATTCCTTTTTTAATTCCAAAAATATTAGCGCCGGTGGCTTCACATATTTTACCGTCTCTGTTTAGGAAAAGAGCTTCATCATAACCATTTCTGATCGCCTCTGTTTTAGCTAAAGCAGAATTACTATAGCTTCCCGTGATCTTTGCTTTCGTAGAAATGGCGTCATCATCAATTCTTCTCCAGCTGGAAATGCAGACATTTAGACCTTCGTCGGTGTGAAAATAATCTTTTAAAGAAATCATATAAACAGCCATGTCATCATCTTCATTGTCAAAACGAGGGGTTATCTGAGTGGATCCAGCATATAGGGTAATTCTGAGATAAATATCCTCTTTGGCTTGGTTCTTTTTTATCAAATCAGTAATTATTTTTTTGAAGGATTGATAAGTGTGGTCAAAATGAAGTCCCGTAATATTTGAGGCTTCTTTAAGACGATCGTAATGATCTTCCAAACGGAAAAGGTACAAATTTTTGGTTTTGGGATTCCAGTTTCCTCTGATTCCAGTAAACACACCCAACCCGTACTGAACAGCTTTCGATTGAATCGGGATAGAGGCATCTTTTAACAGACAAACTTGTTTCCTAATATATGCATACTTGAATTCTGTTGCCATAAAATTAATGAAGACGGGTTATTACTGGCAATTTTATATGGTCTTGTAGATTTCTACAAGGTTTGAGGGGAGAGAAGCCCTCTCGATTTTAGATTTGCATAAAAAGGCTATTTAGCTATAATCCCTCTTGCAATTAGCCTCAAATGGGCAGGTACCAGAGTGGTCAAATGGGGCAGACTGTAAATCTGCTGGTTAATTCCTACGGGGGTTCGAAACCCTCCCTGCCCACCATATAGTAGCGAGCAAGCCGATCCGGAGCGCAGTTTCGACGAGCTCTGCGAGATCGGAACAGAGGGAGGGAGGTATTTATTTTTCGGAGTTGTAAAAAAGTAAAAAAATCAAAAAGTAAATTTTTTTTACAATTTTACAATTTGGGAATAGATCCCTAGCCCCGTGAACAGGAATAGTGTTTTCGGTTTAAACATGCTGAAATTTATGATATAATGTTGTATTAAATTTACCAATTCTACATGAGTTCTTTAGCTACGCCTGACGATAGTCCAAAAGAGAATGTTGAACTAAGATTTGCAGAAGTTTATAAATCTCCTGAATGGCAAAATTTGAATGAGGTTGATAGATCTCAACTTTTGATGGTAGCAGAAGGAGTGAAGCCTGGAACTATTATTGGTGGAGATTTCACTAATTTTCAAGGCATCTTAGACAAATTAGGGTTAGAAGCTAGCTTAAACTCTGAGCCTGGACAACTTTATCCTGTGTATAAAGTGGCTAAACCTGAGGTATTAGCTCAGTATTTTAGAGAAATTTTAACAATTCCTGAGTCTTCTGATATAGATGCTTTCCATAGAGTTAATGGGAAATTCTTGGGATATCCTGAATGTTGCACAGAGGAATACAATAATCCTCGAAAAAATGCAGAGGCAAGAAAAAAATATTCTCCACGGAAATTTATTTCAAACTTCGAATACGAATTAAAGAAAATGATTGATGAAACAGGAACTTATCCTGAAGAATTTGATTTTACGCCTCCATCTTTTACGCCTTGTGGTGCTCATTGCGAAGCCGCAATTGCTCAACTTAGAAAATGGAAAGCTGTAGTTGAAGCAGGAGATCCGAAGGCCGCTAGAGAGTTACAACTTTATCGATGGGCAAATGGTCCTCAAAAAAAAATTCATCAACAAGAAATAGATAAAATTGATTCCGAAGGATTGTTGGAATATAAAATTGCTCAAATGAGAAATGAAATTTTGGGTTCAATCTAAAAGTTTTGGAGACAACTTATTTAGGGCGCGATTTTTCTCTAGAGGACTGATGCGAGTTTTCAAAACCGCTTTTCTGATCATTTCGATAGTTTGGTCGTAAGTTTTTGTATCTACCGGATAAGGAGTGGCATCTTTGCCTCCATGGGCAAAGCTGTATCTAGCAGGGTCCATATAGGAAGCTTTTGCACCATAGATGACCTCTGACACCAAAGCGAGGGCTCTAACTGTTTTGGGGCCAACTCCTTTCATACTTAAAAATTCTTCGTAACTTTTTGGTTTTTGGTCACAGATAGTCCACAAAATTCTGTCTAAGTATTTGGATTTTGAAAAATCTTCATTGATGACAGGATGGGTATGAAATTCTGTGTCGGCAAGTTCGATCAATGTGAGCTGATCTTCATTAATTTTGAGACTAGCCATTCTAGACAGAGACGACGAATGTCTACGTAAAAGTTCGATGTCTTTCATCAGAGTTCGGTAGCCACTGTCTACCATTTCTACTGATAAACTACGGTTTTGTCTACTGTCTACTGCTGTCATGTCTAGTACACTTTTGCTCCCTATTTTGTCAGAAATAATTCCACTATGTGGTTCTTCAATAAGATCTTTTATATCCTTTGAATACCAATGATATCTGCGGGCAGTTTGTTTTTCTTTATTCATTCCTTGCTGAACAACCGCCCATGCTCCATTTTTAGAAAAGAAAAAAGAATGATGATAAAGCGCATATCCATCCTGAATTAAAGAGCTGTCTACCTTAGCGCTCATTTTGGAATTATAAATGAGATTTTTGGCATTATGATCGGGGAGACTTAATCTGTTTGCCCACGTTTTTATTTGTTCGGGAGTTTTTAAAGAAGTTTTTCCTTTTCCTCCGCAAATAAAAATTCCTAATTCTCTCTCCATGCCGAAAATGGCTTCCTTTAGAGCAGCCGTGAGAATAGTGGTAAGACCGCTGGCATTCCAATCAAATGCCAAAACTGTTCCTAAAGTTTGAAACCAAACAGGGTCAGCTATTCTTTTGATAAATTCATCGGGACCATATTCTGCAATAATTACTTGCATCATTTCACGTCCAAGTTTGACCATCCTTTCGAATAACCAAGGAGGGCATTTGCCCGTATCTAACGTAAATGTTGCTATACCACGATGCATCTTAATTGGGTTTAAAAAGGGGCGGGCACATGTAACCATGTGGCCCGCCCCTTCGTTTTTTTACATTATCACCACACTACCTTAGCTTGTAGGTAAGTGTGACCTTTAGACTCACTTCTTGCTGCCCAGATTGGACCTCTGGAGCAGGCATTCCTCCACCACCACCTTCCGCCATACCCGTGTATGGGCCATTGTACGTAGCTCCTTCGTAATAATCTTCATATTCATAATAGTTCACAACTCTACTTAATTTCAGTCCTGTTTGCGCAGCAATTTTTTCAGCTTTTTCTTTTGCTTTTGTAATGGCTTCTTCTCTAGCTTTTTCTTTTGCTTTTTCTCTATCATCGATTGTGAATTGGAGGTTACCAATAGTATTTGCCCCCGCTGTTGTGGCGCTAGCCATGATGGCTCCAATCTTTGTAAAATCTCTAATTTTTACAGTAACAGATTGATCCAAAACATATCCATCAGGAGTATTTCCGTCCTTATCTGTCCATTTATAATCAGGATTTAGGTAATAGCTGGCTGTTTGAATATCTTTTTTATCAACTCCGGCCTTTGTTAATTCTTCTATAATCTTGTTCATTTGAACTGTATTCTCTTCAACAGCTTTTGCAGCAGTTGTAGATTTTGTATGAACTCCTAAATTTAACATGGCTACATCCGGAGTAACATATGATTTACCTTCAGCGTCTACAGTAATTTCTCTGGAATAATTTCCAGTGGAGGCATTATAGATGTCGTACATTTTGAAACCCCAAAATGCCAATAACCCAACTAGTCCGATGATAAGCATGATAAACATGCGTTGTGAAACATCGAACTTTGATTTTTCTGTGAACATAGAAAGTAGGTGTTATGTAATATATGTAATTTGTAGTTGTATATTAGCCTTTTACGACCAAAAGACTAGCTGGAGTTGGGCTGAATTAGTTGAAATTAATGAGAATTGTGATGTTTATAACAACCAAGAGGCTATAAGGAAGTAGATAACTATACTTGAAATATCTTGAATGATTGTTGCAATAGGTCCGCTAGCATTTGCCGGATCAACTTTTAACTTGCTGAATAAATAGGGGATAATCAACCCTGAAAAAACTGAAGATAATATGGCGCAAAAAAGACCTACCCCTAAAATCATGGTAACCTTTATGTCTTGGTATAAAAACTTTCCAATTATTGCAAGAATTGCGCTTGTTATAGTCGCTAGAGATAAAATTACTATTAATTGTTTAAAAAAATATTTTTTAAACTTGAGTTCTGGATTAGTAGCGAGATCTCTAATTATAAAAATTTCCATTTGAGTTTTCGCAGCATCAGCCATGTAAACAATTAAAGGTATAAACGTTGCCAGGATGAGATTTTGTTCAATTGTATCCTCAAAATATCCCACGATTTTCGCAGCCAGAATACCCCCAAACAAACCTATAATTAACCATGGAAGTCTATGTTTTAGAGATTTCCAAATCGAAATCGTTAAAACGTTGTCTGTTGAATTACGCATCTGAACTCCCGCAGAATGGAAAAGATCATCCTGCATTTCCTCATAAAGAATTCTTAAAATATCATCACTCTCGACTACTCCCAAAAATGAACCTTTTTTATCTACGACCGGCATTGCTTTTATATTGTATTTCAAGGCATCATAGGCAACCCTTTCTTGAGTTGTCTGAATGCGCACAGAAACTGGACGCTCGTGCATTATATCAGTTATTCTTGTAGATTTCGGATGAGCAAATAGCTCTTTTACAGAACATACTCCAGCTAATTTCCCTTTCGTATTAATTACATAAAGATAATTTATAGTCTCGTATTTTGAGGCATATTTTAATAAAAGCTTTTCCGCATCGGCAATTGTCGCCCCTATGGTTATAACAGGAACTTTGGTTGTCATTATTTTACCTGCAGATTTATTTGGAAGGGCAAGAGGGGAACCATGCGCCATAGAATGAAGTTAGAATTTTACTGGCTGATTATAGATTATTAAACTTGAGCTGTCTAAGGGTTTCTAAGAGTCTTTTATTGACTTGATTATCCAATACCTGCTATCATATCCATGAACCTATACCCCAGGTCTAGGTATATCGATTAAAGGATCAATATGAATAAACCCGTCTCATCTATAAAAGAGCACACTTACTATGTAAAAGGCATGCACTGCAGCGCGTGCGAGCTTTTAATAGAAAAAAATATGCTCGAACTGAATAATATAAAGGCCATAGACGCCTCTGCCAGCAAAGGGACTGTTTCTATTGAATATGAGGGAGAATATCCGAGTGTGGGAAAACTAAATCAGATTTTTAAAAAATTGAATTATAATTTTTTAGATACTCCAGTCAAAACTACTTCTGGCTTA
>JBAYNL010000059.1:0-7070 GCA_041678805.1 Candidatus Altimarinota bacterium
AGTCTTGTTACGCATTGGCGATGTCCCTTTGTTCTTCGGTATCTCTTTTTAGCCTTCAT
Organism: Candidatus Altimarinota bacterium; assembly: GCA_041678805.1. Classification (GTDB taxonomy): domain Bacteria; phylum Patescibacteriota; class Gracilibacteria; order UBA1369; family LOWO2-01-FULL-3; genus CAINDQ01. Next base: position 60 of record JBAYNL010000059.1, read on the forward strand.
CTTAAAAACGATGATTTTCTTGTTTTTCTTGTGTTCTATGATTTTGGCAGATGCGAATGCTCCGATAATTAAAGGAGTTCCGATTGTTATTTTTCCATCGTCATTGAGTAAGAATACTCTGTTAATTTCGATGGTACTGCCTTCTTTTTCAGAGAGTTGTCCAACTTCAAAAGTGGTACCTTTTTCAACTTTAAATTGCTGGCCTCCGATTTCGATTATTGCAAACATATAGGTTTTCTTAAAAAATGCCTCACTAATCTATGGAATATTTGCCTTTTGGTCAAGCTGAATTTACTTTTCGATGAGCTTTTTTAACTCTTCTGAAGCTTTATCGAGAGAGTCTTTGATGAGTGGATATTCGCCACTAATGAATTCTCCGAGCACAAAATCCGTTAATTCGATGGATTTATGGGTTAATTCTCCCCTACTTTCGATGCCTATGCGGATTCTGGTGAATTTTTCATCTCCTAGCTGTTCAATGACGGATTTCATTCCATTATGACTTCCTGCCGATCCTTTCTCGCGGATACGGATGTTACCTAGGGGGAGATCGATGTCATCATAAACAACAACTAGGTCTTCCAGTGGAGTTTTGAAAAAATTAAGAACTTTACTAACAGCTTCTCCTGATAAGTTCATTAAGGTAGTTGGTTTTACGAGGAGAACTGGAGTGTTTTTGTACTGAATTTTAGCTATTATTGATTTTAGTTTTGGTTCTTCTTTCCACTCTGCAAAAATATTTTCAGATTCTAATTGTTTAGTGAAGGAGTCTAGTGCTAAAAATCCGCAGTTGTGTCTGGTTTTTAGGTATTTTGTGCCAACATTTCCTAAGCCTACTATTATCTTCATTTTAAGGACGATAAGGTATTTTTTTGCCTTTTATCATGATTAAATCTCCAATTTCAGCTCCTGCTTTTTCAACAGCTTTTTTAATTCCAAATTTATCTAAGTGATTATAAATGCGTTCGAGTCCTTCTTGGCTGTTAAGATCTGTCATTATGACAATTTGGTCAGTTCTTCGTCCTTCTATGTAGAAAACCTTATATTCTTTAGTTTTTTCAGTTTTTGAAATAGTGAATCTAACTTTATCTAAATGAGGTCTTAGAATTGGTAAAACTTTTTCTTCTTCTTTTGGTTTTTGAGCAAGTCTTTTTCTCTTAATTTCTAAGAGTTTTTTGGCAATTTCAAATAATAGTGGTTGTAACCCTTCGTGGGTTACTGCCGATATGGTGAAAACTTTCTTAGTTTTGGTGATCTTTTTAAGTTCTTTGAGTCTTTTTTCAAGAGTATCTTTGTCTAAAGAATCAATTTTATTGATGACAATAATTTCTTCTCTTTCTCCTAATTCTTTGCTGAATCTTTTTAATTCGTTAATGATAACTTTGTAGTTTTTGTCGGATTCTTCAAGCAGTCCGTCGATAATGTGCACGAGTAATTTTGTGCGAGTGATATGTTTTAAAAATTGGACTCCTAACCCTTTACCTTCACTTGCTCCTTCAATTAATCCAGGAATATCTGCAACTACGAATGTATCGTTTGGGGATCCTCCAAATTTACCCATGGAGACCACTCCAAGATTTGGGGTAAGGGTGGTGAAGTGATATGCAGCAATTTTTGGTCTGGCATTGCTGATAACGGAAATTAAAGTAGATTTTCCTACTGATGGTAAGCCGATAAGTCCGACATCGGCTACCATTTTCAATTCTAGAATTATTTCTTGTCTTTCTCCTGGTTCTCCGATTTCGGCAATTTTTGGAGCTTGGTGAGTAGAGGTTTTGAAGTGGTAATTGCCAAGTCCGCCTTTTCCTCCTTTAGCGATAACGATTTGATTCCCTAAATTGTTTAAATCTGCTAAAAGTTGAGACTTGTCTTCGTTGAAAATTATTGTTCCTCGTGGAACTTCTAAAATTAAGTCGGGGGCGTCTTTGCCGTGCATGTTTTTACCTTTGCCAGCTCCTCCGGAGGTTGCTTTATAGGTTTTGGACATAGCGAGATGATTCAGGGTGTTGAGATTATTATTAACTTTAATAACAATGTTTCCACCACGACCTCCATCTCCCCCATCTGGTCCTCCATTTGGAACGTATTTTTCTCTACGAAAACTGATACAGCCGTCGCCGCCATTTCCAGCTAAAATCTTTATTTTTAATTCGTCGCAAAACATGGCTCCACTATATAGATCTCACATTGGCTTTTCAATGGATAAAAAGTCTGCTAACTTATTTTACGTCGAATGTGCCCGGGTGGCGGAACTGGTAGACGCGCGAGACTCAAAATCTCGTGATGGCAACATCGTGAGGGTTCAAGTCCCTCCTCGGGCACCAATGAAAATCTCTGAGTAAACTGATCTAAAATGAGGGAAAAAGGTCATTGCGTATTCCGTTGATAATTTCATCGCGGAGTGGGTTGATGTATTTTGAATACAATTCATCTTTTTCTGTCGATTGACGAGTTTGCATGCCAAGTTGAGTTTCCCATTCTTGAAGTCTGCGAATGCTCCAATCTCCAATTGGCAGTCCATTCATGCTGAAAAATTGAGGGTTGAGCATTTTACGAAGTCGTCCTCGCCAGTCGAGTCTTGCCGCCATAATTACGTCATGTTCTAGTTGTGGGTCTTTAAAATCTTGAGTTAAGACTTCATCGTTGGGAATTAATGGCTGGATCATGTTTACGTCTATGATGCGAGGGAATCCTTTGTCGTCTATTACTGTATTGCCTGACCCACATAGATCGAAAATTAAACCTGTTTCGGTGATTAATTCGCGAATGTCTTCGATCATGCGTCGAATTCTCTTTCTTTCAGTCTCTGATAAAGAATCTCCTCTATACCATAATTCTCCGAGATCCATTTTTTTAGGTACGTATCTTTGAAGTGAGTACGTGCGCCAATTTCCATTTTGGTCAGGGAAGTACATTGGTAAAACTCCAACTGTATTTTTGCCAACATATCCTTTGGCTGTAGTGTAGCGATCGATATCGCTTACGGTGTCGTTGGATATTTCTGAAGAGGGATCCCCTTCCGAAGCTAAGACCCCAGATCCGCCGGTACGAGTTACTAATTGACTTTCGGTGTATAAGGGAACTCTTAAAACCTGTTTCCCGTCTGTAGATCGGTAGATCTGCATTCTAGTGCCGTCGCCGATTCTCTTAGGGGAATATGTTTTGATTTCATGACCCCATGAGGGAAATTCTCTAGGAAATTGTGCTGATTCAGTCATTTTTTAAATTTATATAATAAAAAATACCTCGTTTGATGACCGAGGCTTTAGTTTGCGAATATCGCTTAATTAGCCTCGATTACGAGATAATAATAATTGAGCTAATAATAATGGCTGACATATTTATCGCAGGGAGAGATTGAGTGGTTCTGATTGTTGATAAACTTCTGGCCATTTATTTTTGAATTATGTGATTAATTTTATTCAGAAATCTTTAAATTGCAAGTTGTTAGTGTTTTTTAGTATGCTATGGCGGCTTTATAAAGATTTATGAAAAGATATTTGTTGGTACATTATGGGGAAATTGGTTTAAAAGGGTCTAATTTGCAGTATTTTATGAAAAAATTGCGAATGATGATCAGAAATAAGTTGCAAAAAGAATTCAAAAAAACTTTTAGTATAAAACATGTTTTGGGAAGATTCATGGTTCTTTTAGAGGGCTCTTTTGAACAGGAGAAGTATGTAAAAGTTCTTTCTAAAATTTGCGGAGTTAGTAATTTCCATTTTGTTTATGAAGGAGCTCTTGATTTAAATGAGTTGGGTGGGCAAATATGGAAAAACATGGAGGATTTTACTAAGGATTGTAAAACTTTTGTGGTGAGAGCTAAGAAATCTCAATTACTTCCTTGTTCTTCTTGCAAAGCGGAGGCTGAATTAGGGGCTGTTCTATTAGGAAAAGGGCTTGATAAAAAAGCGAAGATGAAGGGAGCGGATTTGGAAATAAACGTCGAATTTTTTAATGATCATGGTTATTTTTCTTATAAAAAATATGAAGGAACTTGTGGAATGCCTTCAAATTCTGGGAGTAAATTGGTTTGCATGATTTCAGGAGGGATTGATTCTCCTGTAGCGGCTTATAGAATGATGCGTCGTGGAGCGAGGGTTATTTTTGCTCATTTTACTGGGTATCCTTATACGGATCAGGAGGAAGTTGAGCATGTGAAAGAGATTGTGGATATTTTAAGTGGATATCAATTCTATACGAAATTATATGTAGTTCCGTTTGGAAAAATTCAAAAAACGATTGCTACGACTTTAGAAATTCCTGGAAAGCTTAGGGTTATTTTATATCGTAGAATGATGCTTCGTATTGCGGAGAAGATTTCGATGAAAAATGAGGCAAAGGGTGTAGTTACTGGCGATAGTTTTGGGCAAGTTGCTTCACAAACAGCGGAGAATATTTTTGCTATTCATGAGGTGTCAAAAATTCCTGTGTATCAACCTTTGATTGCTTATGATAAAGAGGAAATTACGAGAATCGCTGAGGGAATAGGGACTTATGAGGTTTCCAAGTTGCCATGTAAAGATACTTGTTCAATGTTTAGTCCGAAGCATCCTGAGATTAGAGCTAATGTGAATGAGGTCTTGGAGGCGGAAAAGTTTTTAGATATCGACGGAATGATTAAGGAGTCTTTATCTGGGAAGGAAATTATTAATTACTAGATTTATCTTTTAGGGAGAAGTCTTTTTGAACGTAAATCTTTATTGTAAGTAATGGCAAATCGGTGAGCTTCGTCTCTAGATCTCTGAAGTAATTTTAGGGCTTCGTTAGTTTTTGGAAGGATGATTGAATCTTTTTGCCAGGGAACAAAAATTTCCTCTAATTGTTTGGCAAGAGAAATGCAGGTGATATTGAGATTGAGGTCTTGAAGTACTTTTAAACCTGCTTGAAGCTGTCCTTTCCCTCCGTCGATGATGATAAGGTCTGGAATTTTTTCGAATGATTCATCCGGTTTATGTTTGAGTTTATCGTAAACTACGATTAATGGTTTATTGAGAGTGTCGCAGGCGGTGCAAGTGCCGTGACTTTCAATCAGTTCTTTAGGAATAATTTTGATTTCTTCGAACCCGATTGAGAGATAGTAATCTCTTAATTCTTCTTTGCAGATTAGGTAAACACGTTTAGCTTTTGATTTGGCGATGATGTTTTTTAGAAGTTTGTGCCCAATTTTATTGCCACGTTCTTTTGGCATAATGGAGAAAGCGTTGATTTCGCTGGCTTTATTTGAGTGCTCTGTTAGGGCGGCAAATCCGGCGAGAGTTTTTTCGTTTTTTTCTAGAATGTAAAATCTCTTGAGATCAATTCCTTGGCGTAGTTTTTCTTTTTCGATAATTTTCTCGATTGTTTTTTGATATTTCTTAGGGGCTTTTTTGAAAATATATTCTTTACTGTGAATATTGTTGGTTATTTTGCTGAGTCTGCGGGTAAGAACTTCCGTTAGGGACTTATAGTCATCAGGTTTATCGATAACTGTACGTAATTTAAATTTGCGATACATGTTGTTTTTAGGGATACCATTTTCAAAAACAATCATTGAGCCTACCGTGTCAGTTCCGCTTAAATGAGAAATGTCGTAGCATTCGATTCTTTTTGGAGGATTTTTAGATTTGATAATGGTTTGCAGTTCTTTGAGGATATTTTCAGCAAAATAATTCTCATCTTGCCAGCTTGGTTTATGGCGATCCGCGTAAATTTTGGCGTTATTCAAACTCATTTCCAGGAGATGATTCTTTGTACCAATTTTAGGAATTATAATATGTGTTTTGTGGGTAGATTGATTTTCAATAAATGTTTTCATTTCTTCAGTGTTCTCGAGTTGATGAGGGATTAAGATTTCTTTAGGGATATCTGTTGCGATTGTATAATATTGGAGGAGGAATGATTCAAGCACTTCTGGATCAGTGGAGTTATCGTCTCTGTCTTTGGCACTCAAGATGAAATTTTCTTGGCCAAGTAATTTTCCATCACGAATTTGAAATAAATTAAAATAGGCGTTGTCTCTAGCTATTACGTAATTGATGAGGTCTTTGTCCTCTTGTTTTGGATCAGATACTTTTTGTTTTTCCAGAATATTTTGGATTTTGCCTATTTTATCTCTTATTTTTGCTGCTTTCTCGAAATCTTTGTTTTGGGCGGCAGTTATCATTTGAGTATTTAAGTCTTTTAGAACGTTATCTGCTTTTCCTTGTAAAAATTTTTCAACATTTTGAATAATCGTTTGATATTCTGTTTTTTTGCATTTGCCAATACATGGAGCTACGCATTGTTTTATATAGTAATCAAGACAAGGATACTTAATTACCTTGTTGGAGACATTTATTTCGCTGTCCCCTTCTGGTTTTTCTTTGATTATTTCAAGATCTAAACCACAGCTTCTGAATGGGAAAATCTTTTTTAGGACTTTGAAAGTTTCAGTCACTTTATGAGCAGCAGTTTTTGGCCCTAAATATTTGGCGCCATCTTTTTCTACTTTTCTGACTATAGTGATACGTGGAAAATCCTCTTTGCTGATGCGAATATATACGTAATTTTTATCATCTTTCATGATGACGTTGTACTTTGGCAAAAATTGCTTTATTAGATTGGATTCGAGGATGATAGCTTCTAATTCGGTATCTACTACGGTGTACTTCAGGTCAGATATTTTCTCTAAAAGTTTTTTGGTGCGAGAAGAGTGTTGATAATTTTTTTGAAAATATTGTTTAACGCGATTGTTTAGATTCTTGGCTTTCCCAATGTAAATAACTTTCCCTTCTTCGTCGGTCATTTTATAAACGCCGGGAGAAACGGGAATGTTTTTTAATATTTTTTTTAGCTTTTTCTCTTCAATCATAAAATTTCTTTGCAAAAACATTTGTAGTATACTTTAAACGTGAGTGAGAATGTAGAGCAAAAATTGTGGGAAAAAGTGAATAAGGTCTTACCTGTGTTGAGGCATATCCCCTTTTTGAGAATGGTCGCTGTTTGCAATAATTTAGCTTTTGGGAAGGTAGATAGCGAAAGTGATATAGA
>JBAYNL010000060.1:0-7008 GCA_041678805.1 Candidatus Altimarinota bacterium
CGAGCGCAGGATCTTTTTCAATATATTTTTGATATTCTTTTAAAGTCGTTGCTCCGATCGTATGAATTTCACCGCGAGCTAATGCTGGTTTTAGCATGTTTGAGGCATCCATTGATCCTTCAGCTGCTCCAGCTCCAACCAGTGTATGCAATTCATCAATAAATAAAATTATTTTACCTTCTTTGTCTTTTAATTGTTTCAAAACCGCTTTTAATCTTTCTTCAAATTCCCCTCTAAATTTTGTTCCTGCAATCATCGCGCCAAGATCTAAAACTAAAACTTCTTTATTTTTTAATGAATCGGGAACATCACCCGCCACAATTCTATTTGCCAAACCTTCAACAATTGCAGTTTTACCAGTTCCAGGCTCTCCAATAAGGACAGGATTATTCTTAGTGCGACGAGCTAAAATCTGCATCAATCTGCGAATTTCATCCGTTCTACCGATTACAGGATCAAGTTTCCCTTTGCGAGCGCGTTCGGTAAAATTTTGAGTATATTTTTCGAGAGCTTGAAATTTTCCTTCTGGATTTTCATCTGTAACTCTTTCATTTCCACGAAGCTCTTTTAAAATTTCCATTACGTTTGATTTTGTAACTCCAAAAGATTTTAGCAAATCAGTTACCGGAATTGTAAAATCTAAAATTCCTAACAAAACATGTTCTACAGAAGTATATTCATCATTGAAAGATTCAGCTTCTTTAGAGGCCTTCACTAAAATTCTTTTTAACGTTTCTGAAACATACTGACTTTGTCCTTCGACTGTTGGAATTTTTGAAAGAAGTTTTTCAGCTTCTTTTTTTAAATCTTCGATATTTAGATTTAATTTCTTAAATAGGGGAATGATCAAAGTCTCCTCTTGATTTAACATTTCAAAAAAAACATGCTCCGCATCTATGGATTGATGATCTCTCTTAGCGGCAAGTTGGCTTGCTGAAGCTAAAAGTTCTTGAGTTTTTAGCGTAAAATTATGTCCTAATTGCATGGTAATATTGGTTAAGTTGGCACTCTCTATTGTAGAGTGCCAGAACGCCCCTGTCAATTGATAATTAAATTTGATTTAATGGCTATGGCTCACCTTAAATATAGCATTGACATCCGCCTTTTTGAGCGTAGAATGCTTCTTCTGTTACTAGTAAATTGTAAAAAATGGCCAATAGAGAAGATTTAAGTATACAAACTGGTCCATGGACTGATAGAGCGTCTCCTATTCTTGATAGTTTTCGTGAACAAAGACCTCCCTCCTGGCCGAGAAGACATCTCCCTCAACTAGGAGTTGGCGCTCTAGTTGTTTCTCTATGCGTAGGATTTGGAAAAGACGCCTATGATACTGTTTATGGGAATGGATTAAAAGCCACTCAAGCACTAGAAGAAGTGCTAAATGATCCTGAACAACTTGATCAGGTCAAGGAATCAGAAATAATTCCGGAGGATGAAAGATCTGGTCAAAATCTTCTAATTTCGGCTCATCCGATGAGACGAATTTTGAAAGAAAGAGGATATGAAACTTTTTTTGAAACAACCTTTAAAACTATGTTTGATTTGTTGCCAGATGACACGAATATACATTTAATAGTTCCTGAGGATAGTAGTGAATTAGCTCTAGAGGTTGCGAGAAAAATGTTTCCTCGTTTAAATTTTGCAACTTACGATATGCCTCCAGCTTATCCCGGGATTGAATATGCTCAAGATACTTTTTTTGCAACTGGAGGATTTGATGAACAGGGCAGATCTATTTTAGCGACTAGCTCTTGTGACAAAGAACTTATTGCTCAAACAAGCTTGAAGGAGGACAAAGCTCCTTTAAAAATGGCTGATCTTTTGCCCTTTTCACAAAGAAATAGACGCGCAATTTCTGGAGTGATTCTTTTAGGCGATGAATTATTGGCAAAAAGATATCCTCATAAATTTACAAAAAGAGATGTTCCAGTCAGGCTGGAAGGAGGAGACATGCATATTTCCAGAATGCCTGATGGCAAAATTGCCCTTATAGTAGGACTTAAAAACCTGGCGGAGACTGTCGCTACTGGGGTAAATACCACAAAAGGAACAGCTATCGGGAGGGGAAATACGATTGACATAACAACCGTCCTATCTTTTAAAGAAGAGGTAAGAGACTTGTATAAAAAATCTTTTAGTGGCGTGGATGAAGTTATTTTTTTAGGAGAAGATTTCTTGCCTTTAATGGAAGACGAACAACTTCGTCTTAGAGAAATCACTCAAAGCAAATATCCCGAAATGAGAGATAATCTTTTATATAGAGACCTAATTGATCGTAAGAGTTTAATTTCTCCTCATAACTCTTTATTTTTCCATTTGGACATGATGTTAAAAACCGTTACAACTCCCAGTGGAGAACATGTGGCAATCTGCACGGAATTTAATGAAGAACAGGCCTTAACATATTTTAAAAGGACTACTGCTCAGCTAGAAGATGATCAATATGACATAGAACATACGGATAAAATTAAGGCTTCCATTTTTAGAGAATTACGATTCCTGGAAGTTGTTCAACGGCAATTTGCGGAATTGGGATACAAAATTGTTAAAATACCGTGTGGACCAGTACCGACCATGAATTACACCAATAGCGTGGTCTTTAAAGGAAAAGGTGATGAAAAAATTGCGATAGTTCCTCAATATGGGATACCTGAAGATGCTCAAGCTTTGGAAGTTTATAGGGATTTGGGATTTACAGTATTGGCGCCTTCTTATAAAGATTTTATAGATGAGACTATTGACGATACAACAAGTGCTGTTAGCCAAGTTTTACGTGATGCTGGCGCTAGAGAAAATAGTCATGGACTTGAAGGGATAGGATCATATCACTGTAAAACAGTTATTCTGGGAGAGATGGGCAGAAAAGAATCTGAGAAGGCAGCTCAAGTTGAACCTGTTAAGTCAACAAATTCTGTCAAAACTCATAATTCCAAGAGGGGTTCACAAAAAGACTTTCAAAGGAGAAAACATTAGAGTTGATTACAGCAATTTTCTTAGTTTAAGAGATTTGTTTATTTATAGAGGCTTATCGACTGTATATAAATGAAGCTTTTTCATAAGCCATTCTCGACTTACGGTAACAGTATTGGGAATTAACGTTAATATATATTTTTTTCTCCTAATAATTTTGCCTGATTTTGTTGTTATTATATCGAAAAAATTTTTTGCATTGTCGCACTCTATTTCCATATAGTCTCCAATTTCGCTCGGATGATGTGCATCGCTTCCTCCAGTAACAATTGTGTTTTCATAGCATAATTCGTTGGGAGCGGTTGCTGTATTTATCATCTGGACATATTTCTTTTTTAAAATTTTGTTTAATCTTAGAGAGTCAAATAATTGGATTAATGCCGTAAATGAACAATTATAAAATTCTACAAATCCTAATTGCTTGATAGCCTTTTTTGCTTCTTCTATGCCGTTGTTCTTGATAATTCCTGTTGCTCCTGGCGTATATAAATGAACTACAATTCCCTTAAGTGAATCTTTTTGGCTAATCATTTTAACAACTTCTGCCATTTTTAATTTCCAAGGAATTAATAATTCTGAATAAGAGTAAACATCTTGTTTATTTTTGGAAAAAACTATTAAATCCGTTCCTTCTTTTGTAAGAACTTCTATTCCTGGCACAATTAGGGTTTTGGCATTTCTTGGCTTATTTAACTCTAAAATTTCGAAACTTTTTTTTGGGTGTTTATAAGAATGCTCTGTAATTAAGACAACATCCATTTTGTTCTTTTCAAAAGCTTTCCAAATAGCTCTAGCTCTTTTATTTGCTAAACTTCTTCCTAAAAATGGAATAAATAACGGAAAATTTGGATGAAAATGATAATCAACTTTTATTTGCATGATTTAAATTTATCACCAGACTTTTTTAAAACAAAGTTGGAGTAACAAGCGAGGCCATATTCCAAAATATGCCGTCAGAATGGGACAACTTTATCTTATTAGTTCTCAATAATCAACGGGACTATCAGCGGATGTCTTTCCAATTTTGAATGCGTATATTTATCGACAGTTTGTTTGACGTAACGTTTGACGTCTTGACGATTTGCCCCCTTGTTTTTATTTAAAATATTCTCATAGGCTTCGCCGGCGACTTTAGCAATTTGCTGAGCAACTTCCTCCGTTTCGTGCATATAAACAAATCCTCTTGATACTACATCAGGAGTTCTTGTAAGACGCTTTGTTTTTTTGTTGATATTAACAAGAACAATTAAAGCGCCGTTTTCAGACATAATCTGGCGATCAATTTGAACTTGAGAGCCAACATTTCCTTGTCCTAATCCATCAATTAAAACATATTTTGTTTCAATCGTTGAGGTAGAAACCGTAAGTTTATCTTTTTCTGCCAATAAAATATTACCGTTTTGAAGCATGATGACGTTATCTTTCGGAACACCACATTCATTTGCAAGATTACCATGCGTTTTGCGCATAAAATATTCTCCATGAACAGGAATAAAATATTTAGGACGAACCATTTTTATCATTTCCTTTAATTCTTCTTGATAGGCGTGACCTGAAGTATGAACATCCATAATTTGATTATGAATAACATCTGCTCCGAGTAGGCATAAATTATTTACAACGCTGAAAATTGCCCTTTCATTCCCAATAATTGGAGAAGAAGAAAGAACAACTGTATCTCCTTTTTTAATTTTCACATGAGGATGTTCATTACTAGCAATTCTGGTTAAAGCAGAGATAGATTCTCCTTGTGACCCAGTAGTCAAAATCAAAGTTTTATCATCTTCGGATTTGCTTGAATACTTCTTAATATCTTGAACTGTTCCAGCTGGAAATTTCAAAAATCCCAATTGAATTGCAATCTTGATATTTTCATTCATGCTTCGTCCGCTGACGAAAATTTTGCGACCGTATTTTTGAGCATAATCAATAATTTGCTGAATTCTACCTATAAGAGAAGAGAATGAAGCGACGATCAAACGCCCCTTAGTATTTTTTACTACGTTCTCGAGAGTCTTTCCAACTTCTAATTCAGACATGGTGTGTCCTGGTTTTAAAGCATTTGTAGAATCGGAAAGTAGCGCAAGAATATTTTGACTCCCTAAAGCTTTCATTTTGTCCAAATCTTGAGGCCTTTGATTTCCCGCAAGGGATTCATCAAATTTAAAGTCTCCGGTATGAACTATTTTGCCAATTGGAGTTTCGATTACAACTCCAACTGAATCTGGAATCGAATGTGCAACTCTGAAAAATTTAAATAAAAATTGTCCAAGTTTAAGCGGCTGATCCGGATCAATCACTCTTAAAGTTGCTTGTTTTTCCTGATGAAATTCTTCGATTCTTTTTTGAATCAATCCATTTGTCAGACGCGTAGAATAAACCGGAGGAAAATCCAATTTTGGTAATATATAAGGGATTCCACCGATGTGATCCAAATGTCCGTGGGTGATAATAATTCCTTTAATTCTTTTTCTGTTTTCTTCCAAATAGCTGACATCAGGAATGACATAATCTATTCCCAACATATCATCGCTTGGAAATTCTAAACCCATATCAACGACGATAATATCTTCTTCGTATTCATAAACCATCATATTTTTACCAACTTCGTTTAGTCCTCCCAGTGGAATAATTTTTAATTTCCCCGGTAAAATTGGTGATCTTTTTTCCGCCTTTGCTTTAACCTTGATAGATTGCAAAGGTTGGCTTGGAGATCTTGATTTTGAAGATTGATTTTTTTGAGGAGCTTTCGCTTTTTGAGGGCGAGGTGGCTTTTGAGCTTGAGGAGCTTTCACCTTTTGAGAGCGAAGCTGCTGTCCCTGACCTTGTGGCTTAATAGGCTGAGGAGCCTGAGCAGTTTGCATTGGGCGAACTGGGCGAAGCTGTTGAGGCCTGACTTGTAACGGTCGGACCTGTTGGGGTGGCCGAGTCTGTATCTGTGATCTGACCTGCTGAGGTCGGACCTGTTGTGGCCGAACCTGCTGTTGACCTTGCGGTCTAATTTGCTGAGGCCTAAAAGGCTGTCGTCCCTGTGGGGAACGAGCTTGTTGAGACCTGACAGCTTGTGGCTGACCTTGCGTTTTTTGATTCGGATTACTGTTTTGAAACTTTGCAGGTGTTGTAGGGCGAGGAGGGTTTTGTTGACTCTTCATCGGTTCCACTTTTCCATCGAAAGCTCTATTCATCCATTCATCGATTTTGTCCATTTTTGTTTTTACTAAATATTAATCTATGGGCGCTTACCATATACATTATATCACAATATTGGTTTAACAGGGAAGAGGGATCTACTTTTACGTAGATCTTGCTCCGCCGCCGTCCTGACCACCAACCAGTCGAGCAACTGCCCTGGCAGTTACTGATGACAAATTTACTTTTAAGGCAATTCCATGGTATTGATTTCCATCTATGTCTTTACCCTTATTCCAAGCCTCTATTGCAGCCATAGTTATTGGCCCTATTTTCCCATCTGGTTTTAGAGGTCTGCCTTTTGGATCTGACTTCAATTGAGTTTGAATATCTTTGACTGTCTCCCTAAAGTTTTCTTCATCATATTGAGTGATACCCATTAAGGTTGCTACGCTTTTATTAATATTGTGCCAATCTCCTCCTTTATACTTTTCACCACCTTTATCCTTGAAAGTTGAAGTCAATTCTGCGGCTTTTGCAGAGAGGTCTAATTCTGCGGGTGTGGGTGCCATTGCGGGAGCCCCGAGAACTACCGCTGGAGCTGAATCTTCTTCTGATGGGGCCAATTCTTCTCTTCGTTCTACCATTGGTGAAAGATCAGGAACACCTTCTGCATATGCAGGTGTAATAAATCCGCCACCGTATGGTGGTACAACTGGTCTAACTCCTGATACTCCTTCAATCATTGGACCTGCTAAAGTTCCAGCGCCTACTTTTGCTTCTCCTACTGTTTTTACCTTTGCTACTAATTCTTTTCCTTTTGCTAAATTCCTTTCTGCCCATGCTCCCACTTCTCCTCCTGCTGCTTTCAATTTAGTGAATTGGCTTGTCATTAGATTCCATGGCGCC
>JBAYNL010000061.1:0-6991 GCA_041678805.1 Candidatus Altimarinota bacterium
AAAATTATGAAAATTACGATTACAACAGCTTTGACAATAATTCCCCAGACTCCTCTTCTACCTACACCGAAAATTGGGAAATAAAATCTTATCATTCCGACATCACCATCGCCCCAAATGGTAAGGTTGATATTACCGAAAATATTTTGGCAGACTTCACAAATGAATCACACAAAGGAATGGCCCGAACTATTCCATACCAATATTCAGGAGATAACGGCACTGAAGTCGACATGGAATTTGTAAGTGCCACCAACGAAAAAGGCGTGTCTTGGGACAATGAAGTATACAAAACTAACGGCTATTTAAATATCGACATGTATGAACCAGCTCGCTCCATGCTGAGTTCTGAAGCGACCTTCATTGTAAAATACACCGCCAATAAAGTATTTGGATTTTTTGACGAAGAAAGAGCGACTAAAGAAAATACTTTTGCCCACGATGAATTTTATTGGAATGTAAACGGAACAGACTGGGTAGTCCCAATAAAAGAATCTAGCGCCACAGTTCATTTGCCAAAACCAATTGCAAAAGAAGACTTAAAAACCCTCTGCTACACCGGCTCCTATGAATCAACTATCCAAAATTGTGAAGCAACTTTAATCGACGATCAAACAATCGAATTTAAAACAACTCAACCTTTAAACGCTTACGAAAATCTCACAATTGTCATTGCAATGCCATATGGCACTATCCCCCCTCCACCTCCACCATCAGCATTTGAAATAATATGGAAAGCGGCTATCCGCAATTCAGGCATCGCTTTTGCCGTAATCACTTTCATGGTAATGTTTTTCTTATGGTACACCCACGGCCGAGATGACCAATCTGTTTCAGACACAATCGTCCCCCTCTACACTCCTCCAAAAGATATGGCTCCAGCGGAAACCGGAACAATTATTGACGAAAAACTTGATCCAAAAGACATCACCTCAACCATCCTCGACTTTGCAGTAAAAGGTTTTATCAAAATAAATGAAATTGAAGAAAAAGGATTACTTTTTAAAAGTACAGACTATGAATTAGAACTTTTAAAACAATATTCCACGACAAAAGAGTTCGAAAAAACTATTCTTTCAGCCATTTTCCCAGTCAACAAAGCAGGTGAAAAAACTAAAATATCTACATTAACCAACAAGTTTTACGCCTATATCCCCTTGATTGAAAAATCTATCATGAAACAACTTGTTGATAATGATTATTTTGCAAGCAATCCATCAAGCGTAAGAGCCATCTATAAAGGAATTGGAGGAGCCCTTATGATCGGAGCAATTTTTGGCTCAGAACTTTTCACTATGATTTTAGGAATGTCTTTTGCTTCCGTCCTCGGAATCGGAGCAGCAGGATTAATAATCATTTTATTTGGCAACAAAATGCCTCGCAAAACAAAGAAAGGAACCGAAACTTATTACCAATTAAAAGGTTTATACGAATATATTAATACCGCCGAAAAAGATCGTATGAAATTCCAAGAAAAAAACAATATTATGTTTGAAAAACTTTTACCATACGCCATGGCCTTTGGCTTAATCAGCAAATGGACCAAGGCTTTTGATGGATTAATAAAAACACCTCCAACTTGGTACCACACCAATCACTCATGGGGAAGCAACGGCTTCACTATGATATATTTCGCCGACAGACTTGGAGCAATAAGTGGAAAATTCAATCAAAACATCACCTCTAGCCCAGGAAGAGGCGGAAGTGGCGGAGCATGGGGTGGAGGAAGTGGATTTTCCGGCGGATTTTCAGGAGGCGGATTTGGTGGCGGAGGAGGACGAGGATTATAATAAAAGTATATGCCACAAGCACTAAGACAATCATCAAGACCAGTAAGAGCAGAAAGAACTACTGCCGCATTTACTCCAGCAGAAGTTAAAACTATAGGCTCAATCCGAAAACAAGTTATTCACAGCCCCAAAATAGATGAAGTATTTAGAGAAATTATAGGTACTTTTGCAGCTATCAGAGCACAAGTAGCTGAATTAGACACTCCCGATTTAAAAATAAGAGCTGAAATTTCTGTCGACACAAAAGACCAAGTAATTCGATTACATTTACGGGAAGAAGTCACAAAAGTCCGCAGTAATATAATGAGAGCCATCTCATTCTTGAGTAGTTCTAACGACGTACACACTCAATCAATGAGCTTTTCAAGAAGAGGAGTTGCTCACAGATCAATCCCCGAACCATCAACCAGAGAAAAAGAATCGGCTCCTCCTTCAGAAACAGAAACAGATGAAATCGCCAAAATAAGAGCAGAACGAGCAGAATGCCTCAGATTATTACAACACTTCCACGAAAGACTAAACTTGGCCGCACAAGAAATTTTGAAATAAATTCTAAAGACTTTAGACCCCAAATTCCTCCCTCAAAGACTCTACTTCATCCCGAAGTTCAGCGGCTTTCTCGAATTCCAAATTCTGTGAAGCAAGATCCATTTTATTCTCAAGAGCTTGAATAAGTCTCTTTGCTTCATCTTTAGGCACTTTTTTGAAATCAATATTCCTTTTATTATCCTTTTTCTTACCACCAAAATGAGTAATATCGCGAACCGCTTTTTTGATAGTTTCAGGAGTAATCCCGTGTTCTTTATTGTACTGCTCCTGCTTCGTCCTACGCCTATCAGTCTCACTAATCGCATAAGTCATTGCGTCAGTCATCTTATCTGCATACATAATTACAGTCCCATTCACATTTCTCGCACACCTTCCGGTAGTCTGAATCAACGCACTTCCACTTCTCAAAAATCCTTGTTTATCAGCATCCAAAATTGCCACCAAACTAACTTCTGGTAAATCCAATCCCTCTCTAAGCAAATTGATTCCCACAAGCACATCAAATTTTCCAAGACGTAAATCTCTCAAGATTTCTATTCTTTCAATTGTTTCAATATCAGAATGCAAATATCTTACTCGAATATCCGCATCCGCTAAAAATTCCGTAAGATCTTCTGCACTTCTTTTCGTCAAAGTTGTAATTAAAACTCTTTCGCCAACTTCAGATCTCTTATGAATTTCCTTCAATAAATCCTCGATCTGTCCCTTACTAGGACGCACACTAATTTGCGGATCTGTGAGCCCTGTAGGACGCACCACCTGTTCCACAATTGCAGTAGGTTTCGTGTGAGCCATTTCATATTTTCCAGGAGTAGCCGAAACAAAAACCGTGTTTGTCATATACTCTTCAAATTCTTCAAATTTTAAGGGCCTATTATCAAATGATGACGGCAATCTAAATCCATGCTCCACCAAAGTCGACTTCCTAGAATAATTACCATTAAACATTCCTCCAATTTGAGGAACAGACATATGAGATTCATCAATAAAAAGAAGATAATCTTCCGGCAAATAATCCATCAAAGTAGTCGTTCTCTCCCCTTCCTGCTTTCCATTTAAATATCTGGTGTAGTTCTCAATTCCGCTGCAGTATCCAGTTTCCCTGAGTATTTCAATATCGTATTCAGTTCTTGTTTTTAATCTTTCCGCCTCCAAATGCTTCCCCATTTTAATCAACTGATCATATCGAAGAATAAGATCTCTTTGAATTTCAGCCACCGCTTTCTCTATTTTCTCAGGAGTAGTCACCGAATGTTTAGCAGGGAAAATATCCAAACTATTTAATTCATTCAGCACTTCTCCCGTAAAGGATTCCACTTCTGAAATTGCCTCAATCTCATCACCAAAAAACTCCAATCTAAAAACCGTATCTCTATCCGGAGGAAAAACTTCAACAGTATCTCCAAGAACGTGGAACATTCCATTTTTAAACTCTATATTACTTCTGACATACTGAATATCCGTCAATTTGCGAAGTAATTTATCTCTCGGAATACTTTCTCCCACCTTCAAATGTATCGCTAAATTAGTATAATCTTCCACGCTTCCCAAGCCATAAATACAAGAGACAGAAGCCACAATCAAAACATCTTTTCGGGTCAACAAATTAGCAGTCGCCGCATGTCGAAATTTCTCAATTTCTTCATTAATCGCCGCATCTTTTTCAATATAAGTATCAGTCGCCGGAAGATAAGCCTCCGGTTGATAATAATCATAATAAGAAACGAAATAACTCACCGCATTATCAGGAAAAAATTCCTGGAACTCACTACAAAGCTGTGCCGCAAGAGTCTTATTATGGGCAAGAACAAGAGTCGGTCTCTGCATTTGCTCAACCACTTTCGCCATAGTAAAAGTCTTTCCACTACCAGTCACTCCCAAAAGTGTCTGGAATCTCTCTTTTGCGTTTAGCCCTTTCACAAGCTTCGCAATGGCCTCCGGCTGATCACCTTTTGGAGTCATTTCTGATTTTAGAACAAACTTTGTCATAATTTTAACTTCAAAATAAACACGTGGAAGGAGTCTATCATAAGATATGATACAATAAAAGTGTCAACTATCTAATCACCCCTTTTATGAACTACATTCCATTCATAAATAAAATCATTCGCGAAGCAGGAGCATTAATTTTAAAAAAATCAAAAACTGGATATAAAGTTGAAGAAAAGGCCAAAAATGACCTAGTCACAGAAGTAGATCGAGCCTCAGAAGTGCTAATTACCAAAGCAATTAAAAAAGCTTTTCCGGGACACGCCGTTTTGGGAGAAGAGGACAATTTTAAAAATGGCATTTCAGATGATATCAAAAAAGCTAAATATATTTGGATCGTAGATCCCCTAGATGGCACCTTAAATTTTGTAAAAGATCTACCATTTTATGCAGTTTCCATCGCTCTCTTTGAAAAATCCCAACAATCCAATTCTAAAAATTATGAATACCTGGAAGGAGAAATTATCGCAGGAGCCATCTACATTCCAAAAATGGATGAATTGTTTTACGCCTCAAAAGGGAAAGGAGCTTATCTAAACGGCAAGAAGATCCATGTTTCCAACGTTAAATCACTAGACAAAGCCGTCCTTGCAACAGGATTTCATTTAAAAGGTGCCCTCAAAAACATTCCATATTTCGAAAAAATAGTTGGAAATTGCCGCGCAATTAGAAGATTTGGAGCCTCAGCAATAGACCTAGCTTACACAGCATGCGGCCGCTTTGACGGATATTGGGAATTTAACATCAAAGCCTGGGATATCGCCGCAGGAGTCCTAATTGTCGAAGAAGCTGGCGGTCACGTTACCGACATCAACGGAAACACTTTAGACCTCTTCGGAGAACAAGTCCTCGTCACAAATAGCAAACTTCACAAGGAATTAGGAAAAATTTTGGAAAGTGTTTAACTTTTCCAAAAACAATTCATAAACAAAAAATATTTGGAAAGCAAAGAAAACCTTTCCAAAGGTTTCCTTAATAATTTTATGGTGCGCCCAGCAGGATTCGAACCTGCGACCCCCAGCTCCGCAAGCTGATGCTCTATCCATCTGAGCTATGAGCGCATTGTCTATCGCAAAAGATTTGCGAAAAGCAGGGAAATAGTAGTGAAAAGAGGTTCTTTGCGCAAGTGAATGTATCACAACAAAAAAACCGCCCACTTTTCAGCAGACGGTTTTTTAAAATTCCTTAAAAAATTTCTACTTTTTCCTTTTCTTCATAATAAATATAAACGCACCAATTGCTCCCACAACTACGACTAGGGAAACAACCAAGGCAATTACATTATGCAGAATCATTGATATCAAAATCGTTACTACACTCAAAACTAAAGATACTAAGAAAGTAACTCCTCCGATAAGTGCACGACTGATTTGTCCAAAGATAGGCAAGAAATCTAGTAGTACACTGATTGGTCCAAATAACATCGATAAACCAATCCACATCATCAAGAATCCAATTGCACGGAAAATCCACAACATCATTGTGTATTCAGAATGCATTGTACTGATAGCCTCATCGCGAGTTCCTGAGAAAACACGATAAAGTTCATTATTTTTTTCATCAAAATAAGGAGCAATATTGGCACCATCTAATTTTCCAAAAATTGTTCCATCTTTACCTGGATAAAGAACAGTATAGCTAATACGATAATCGCCAACTAACGGAGCTGTAAACGTACTTCCAGCCGTCTTACTCATGAAAAGATAATCACCATTAGCCAAAACAGCACCATCCTTCAAGGTAACATTCGTAGCTGTTAGTGTTAACTTCTCAAATGGAGGAAGCACGACTTTTGCCATATCAACTCCATATACCCCAAGAGTCGCCTTAGATACCTTGACGATATCGCCTTCCAAAACTTGTGCTGGATTTTCATGGCCTGCAGGCTGATTGAATTTACTAGACTCTGCCGGACTAGAAGTCCAAACCTTATCATACTTGTATGTTGTCGTTGTTGTTTCAGAACCTCCTGTATTAGTTGTACTCTTAGATTCTGAAGTTTCCTCCCAAGCATACATTTCTACATTTCTTTCAACTGCGATAAATTTATCAGGATTGAGGAACATATTATCCCCAACAGTTTCATCAGAATTAAAAATTCCAGTAGATGAAACTAATTTTCCATTTGCAGCTGTGTCTTGCGTTGTAGCACTAATTTCCACAGCAGTAGATGCAATTTGCGACATATCAACTCTGCCTTCATTCCAATACAAAAGACCGAATGAAGAGACAAACAGCAGAAGTCCCACCACTACGCCCTTGATGGAATTCATTATCCTACTACCATAACCTGTAGTTGTGGTCGTAGTAAACTGATCAGCCATAGGTAAACGAGGGTTAAAAATAACATGTAGCAACTATACTACAAGGATAACCCTCCAGCAAGCTTTGTGAAACGATCAAATCAATCATACAATATTGACTTTCTGAGCCAAAAAAGCATAGAATTTCAACCTTTGTCCCAGATTTTATATGTTAGAATGCTCTCTCCATGCAGAAAAAGAGACCCCAAGACGAACTCCTGAACAAATTAGAGCAGACATCCAGCTCCAAATCGGTTACTGCCTCATGCTCCGAGAAAGACATCCCTTTAACGAAAAAGAAAAAGATTGTTGTAGTGAAGAAAGTGCCTATTTTCTAAATTTGGAAAGAGAATATTTGGG
>JBAYNL010000062.1:0-6843 GCA_041678805.1 Candidatus Altimarinota bacterium
GAGAAAGATTGTAGATTTTAAAAAATCCGTTCATCATTCAAAAGAAGATAGAGAGAAAAAGGAACGTGAACACCATTCCGTCCACGATCTCTCTGACACAGAGGCTGCAAAAAAAATTATCCTTGCCGTCGTGAAACGCCAGCATCCAAAATTATCCTTAGAGGAACAACATAATTTGGCAAATCTGATTTTGGCTGATGACGTAGCGGTAATTCAAACTAAAAAAAGCTACGCCGATTTAGCTAAAGAAGGATCTGAGGATCTGGAACGACTTGTCAGAAGTGCTAGTGAAAATGATTTTAGATGGAAAATTTTGAAATTTAGATATCAAGTTGATGGTAAAGTTTTCGAACCATTTAAAGGCCTGAAATCCGGTGATTTAAATGTTTGGGCAAAGGTGGAAAAACAATTTTCCGCGGCTGGAAAATTTGATTATCAAAGTGGATTTTATTTTCTTGCTGCAATAAAGAAATTTTTTGGAGAAGACAGAGGCTCATTTACGATGGTGTATAAACACTTAGAAAAGAAATTAAAAGCGATTATTGCTGAAAGAATTGGGGTATCAAGAAGAATGGGAGAATCTTATGTAAGAAGGCTAGTTGATGAAGCGTTTGATCACCAGCTTAAAGAATCCGGAGAATTAATGGGCGCTCATTTTGATAATTACGATAAAAATAAAGGAGATATTAATAAGGCAAAATTAAAAGAATTAAAACATCAGTTGAAAGAAATTGACGAAAAGCGAAAACTCGGAAAAATTGATCAGGAAGTTTATGAAGAAAAATATGAAAAAATAATGAAAGAAGCTAAAGAATATGGGTTGAGTAAGGACTCAATAGACTTCGTAGAAGACGCTACTTTAAGAGGGTACTATAATAGCCCTGAAGCTCAATGGGCAAAAGATTTAGCCGTAGATGTTGGGAGATATGGTAAGGATAAGGCCTGGGCGTTAGTTAAAGGGACGGCGGCAACTGGACTAAATGCAACCGTTGGTGCCGCAAAGGTGGGAACTTCTTTGACTTTCCAAGGATTGGTCACCCCTTTTAGAATAGCTAAATATCCCCTGCTTCTTGCCGCTAAACCTGCGGCCGGCTTTCTTAATTTATTCCGAACAAATAAATTGACTCCTCCCGGAGTTATAGACACTTTAAAACAAGATGTAGGAAGAGTTGGGACTTATTTCAGCGCTATTGGGACTGAATCACTTGAGGGCGCTAAAAAGAAGACAGCAGAGGCTTATACAAAACCATGGTCAGAAGCTCAATTTAAGAGAGTGAAATATAGTGAAAGAACCAAGGTTAAAATGGATGAAGAAGCAGCTCGTATTAAGGAGTTAGCAGAAAAAGCCGAATTAAAACCACTTGAAATCGCTCATGCGCCAACAATTGATTTTGAGGCTATAAGAAAAAAGATTGAAGATAGCGATAAAACAAATGGAGGTCATGCTCATTTAGAAGAAGCTAAAAAAGGTGAAGATAAAAACGTTGGGAAAGCTCCAAAGGCAGAAGAAAGCCCCGCGCATCCTGCGGCAAATCATGATAAAGAAGAGAAAAAAGATGATCATGGCGAAGCCCATGGACATGCTCACGCTCACGCCGCCTAACTAGAAAAATTTAAATAATTCATGGATATAAAAACAAAGCAAAATCAGCAAAAAAAACAAGAATTGTCTCGGGAGGATATGTATATTATGGATACAATTGCAATTTCGGATACATTGTATGAGGCAATTTTAATGAAATTGGATATCGATCAAAAAGATGTTATTTATAAAAATTTGATTTTGGGAGTTCTTCAAAGACAAACTAGAGATGACTTAGTTCTTTCAATCTGGAAAAACATGGATGGGAAACAACGCGCTCATTTACGTGATTTCGTTGATGAGACAGCCATTACAGCTCCTTTTATGAAATTAGATGATATCTTGATGACTTTTGCTAATTTATATCCAAATTTGATGACAAAAGTTTATAAAGATCTAACTAAATTTTTCCAAAATTTCATCGAAAATTTTAACAGAATTAAGAAAACTTCCTTTTAGTTTTTACACCTTGTAAATCCCCTGTTTTGTGTTTGATTTGTTTGGCGTTTTTTGGTATACTTATATGATACAAAAATCAAAAAAGGCCACATGAAAAACAAAAAATTACATTTATTTACTCTCGGATTTTCTATTTTTAAGGAAAAATTCCTGACATTCGAAAATCCTCAAGAAGACGTTCCTGCACAAACGACAGAGGAAGTCGAATACGGCGAAAAGGAAAAGTTGTTTTTTGAAAAAGTTAACAAAGTGCTGGGCCCAACCAAGATCGGGTTCAATCCAGATACTTATCCGTATGCGAAAGAAATGGCTGCATTTATTAATGGATTGCCTGATCTAAAATCTATAACTTTTGATTCATCCGAAAAAAAGGATGGTAAATTAATTTTAAAATATACTGACGCTGGAGCTGCTAAAGAATTTAAAATCGAAGGAGATTTATACAAAACAATTTTCTGGGGAGAGATCGGAGCTAAATTGGCTACCATGTTCGAGGAAAAAAATATTCCAAAAGAACTTTTGCTTATTGGACTTGATAGTGCCGACAAAGCGTCTGCGCCAAAATACAACGAGCTTGTTGATAAACTCGCGAAAGCAGAAAAAGTTACCCTCGTTCCAAACGATGATCCTTTGGTAGAGTTAGCTTTGAAAGAACTCGAAGCTCTAAGACCAAAATTAAGTTTATTATCAGCTCGTGACAGAGGAGGATTGAAAGCAGGATTACAATCCCAACAGGAGAGAGAGAGGGTAAGACTTGATGTGGAAAGAAAAAGAATTCAACTACCTGACTCTTCCAGTTTGGAAAATACAAAATTCGTTGAATTGGCCGAAAAAGAACCTGCAAACTTTAGAACGGGATTTAAACCATTGGAATTAAATCTTAAATTGGAAAATTTACAAATTAATGTTCAACAGTGGAATACAACGACGGATGAATCGTTGAATAAAGTATTTGTAGAATGGAGGGCTTTGGGTATTCCAGTCTCAAACCCTTTTTATCAGAAAATGTTCACCCTTCTAAGAGATGCTAATAAACCAGCAAAAAATAAATTATTAGCTAATCCTGATTATTTAAAATGGTTTAGAGATCCTGAAAATAATTTAGCTAATATTGGGAATATCGTAGAAGACGTGGGAGAAGAAAATAATGATTTCCCTAAAGCATTTGTGAAAGCTTATGCTCATTTCGCTTATATCAGAGCCGAAGTATTATCCGTAGGCGCCACTCATACTAATACACTGGAGGCTCAGAGAAAATTGGATAGCCATGCAGTGGTGGATAAACCAATGGATTTTGTTAGAGCAAATTATGCTAAATTTACACAAGCTATTAAGGAGAAAGATTATGCGACTGCTGGTATTTACGTACTTGGCATTTACGCGATTTATAAATCTATTAAGAGTTTAGCTGGCGATAAGGGGGAAGAAGTTAAAAAATGGCTTTTCTATGGAGTTGCCGGCTATGCTGGTTACGTATTCGCGAAAAATGCTGGATATGACATTTTAAAAATGGCTGGATTCAAAGACCAAGATGCTGAAGTTAGAGGAACACCGATGGAAGCTCTTGCGGCAATGAATCTTCCTGAAGCTAAAGACTTGGATTATGACATCGTATTAAGAGTTGCCGAAGTTAAAGTGGATGATTTGAATAGACTTTTTGAGGACGCAGATAAACATGGCAAGAATTTTATCCATCCAAGAGAATTCCCTCAAATCTTCCCAGACTTAGCTAATGTCGGATCTTTCCCTATGGGAATTGGAGAAGAAGGATTGGCAGACCACTCAGGTAACATGAGTAAAAAACTAACTCCAAAACAAGGAGAATATGTAAGAGTGGGACAACAATTATTCAAGACGATGCTAACTTTAAGAGCTGCTTACAAAAAAACTTTAGGAAAAGAAGAAGGAAAATCTTTCGAAGATGCTATGAAAGATCCAGTGTTTAAAGAAGCCAAAATAAGACATCTCTGTGCTATTTTAGGATTATATGCATTCCCTACTCATGAGGCTGGACTGTTATCAAGTAAAGCTGAAGAAAAAGCTAAAGAACAATTGAGTTTGGCTTTTAAGGCTTATGGAGATGATAAAGTTCAAGGAATAATCGAAGGTCCTGCATCTAAAAAGCCTGGAATATATAAAGGAAGCCTTAAGGGATTCCCTGTATATTATGTCTATAGCGTTAGAGATAAAAAATTCATGGTCTATTTGGCTAATGAATACGGTGGAGATGATGTACCAGGCCGAAATACAATTGCCGAAATCCCTGTAGAGGGAGAGGCTAAACAAAAAGAAGAAGTTGGAAAGGCAGCTACTGCCGTAGACAAGAGAATGGAAAAATTATTAAAATTGGTGAAAGCTGGTTCTGAACAACCTACGTTTGATGGAGGGAAATGGACTGCAAAAGTAAAAATGCCTGGGAATCCGGAATTTGGGAAGCAGTCATATGAATCTCTAGCTACAATTACTCCGATGCCTAATGGAGACGGATTGACTGTATTGATGGAAGGTAGCGATACTCCTTTTAATCTTGATGAACACAACGCTGAAAGAATTCCTCTTACTATTGGACTTTTGCATGAGATGTTTAACAATCCAGATTTTGATGTATTCAAACCTTTCTATAATGCAAAAATGTTAACAGTAATTGATCCAACTGCGGGAGATCATAAATTTACTCTAAAAATTAGTAATATTAGTAAAACCGTTGATATTAAATATGATGCCGCTGCTACTGCTAAGTTTTCTGTAGCAAATCCAGCGCAAGAAACAGAACTGTTAAAGGATCCAGCATTCAGCTCAACTTATATTGAAGCTTTAGGTGGAAATCCTAATTTTGAATTAAATCAAACGCTTGCGGGTCTTGACTCTTTGATCACCAAGTCTTGCCCAACAAGCTTTTTTGGAAATGTTGGGAAAATGATTATAGGAGATACTCAGGGAGGCTCGCTTTCCAGATTTGACGTGACTAGTGCTGGAGTTCCTGCCAATTACACTAAAATGGTGTTAGAAAATGCTAAACAAACGGTTTTGGGCAGACTTCAAAAAGCTACTGAAAAGCAAGTAACTTTTAAAGGAGTAGAACAGGTTAGGCAATCTGTTTTGGCTGATGCTAATAATAAATTCAAAGCTATTCACCAACTAATTTCTGATAGGAGTCTTGAGTTAGCAAGGCAAGGTAAAGGCTGGGATCAAACGGAATTTATGACAAACGTTGTAAATCAATTGAGACTTGCCAGTACAGTAAGTGGAGCTTACGGATTTGCTCAAACACAAATGGAACAAGATATTTACGCACTGGATTTGCCTGGATTTAGCGGATTTGATATGTCCAAGGGGGCACATCGATCGGCAGGAAAATTGATGAAAGTTTTTACATATCATACGGCTCACTTAGACAATGAAGAATATCCTTTTGCTTCTGGGAAAAAAATTGTGGGATTGGATTATTTACCATCTGCCCCTACTCCAACTCCTGGAATTTCTAAGGCTAAGGAAGATCCTGCCTTAAGAGGATATATGGTTGTAAGATATTTTAAATACGTTAAAGATCAAGTTTTTCAAAAAGCAGGACAGTTATCATCATTGGAAGAAATAAATATTCCAGCGCCAGGAAGTCCTCATTGGGGAATTTTGGATTTTGATCACTGGGCGGATACAATTGGAGATTATCAGACCTTAGACCCTATGGATAATTTGCCGGCCATGGTTCATGATCCAAAAAAACATGAGCTTAAAGACGCGAGAGGAAATTATGATGTAGAGCATATGGATACTGAATTAGATCTTTATTTGAGAGCTGAATACGACAAAGCTGTAAATTATCTATTATTAGAATTAGGCCCTGGAGTTTTAGACATGGCTTCTATAAATAATTATTTACAAGGAACAGAGACTGATGATGATGAACCGGGATTATTTGAAATATATCAGGATGATGAAAATAAGCCTCCAAAGAGTCCAGCGTGGGATATTACCAATAAAATTGGTCGTGATTGTCAAGGAAAGCGTTCTCTCCAGACACAAATGGTGCAAAAACGAGTAGATGATTTTGTGAAGCTTATTTATACGGCAAAATGGCCTACCGGTAAGGCTAAGTTCATTGTTGAACAACCTGGAGTTTTTGATCGTGTTAAATATGCGCTAAAGAAAAAATGGCCGACATTGTTCTCGTAATTTAATTAACATGGGTGATAGAGATGGCGAAAAATCAGGATTAGATAAAGCTGGGGATACAACGACGGTAACACGTGAAAGATTGAGAGAAATGAAGACAGAAATGATGGCTCAAGGAGCCCCAGAGATTGAACCCGAAAATGATTGGTTAATAGTAGAGCCAAACTCAGATAAGACATACAAGGTTCCTGCTGATGATAATGGGAATGGGAAGATTGAGGAGGGAGAAACGGAAACGTTGAGTAAAAAAGAATATTACATTTATTTATACAGGTATCAGGTAAAGGTATTACAAGAAAAAAAATCGACCAAAGAAAGAGAAAAAACTAGATACGATATACAAATTAAAAGTATAGATGACTATATCAAAAGAAGAGAAGAAGAATATGGGAAACAAGTGGAAAAATTTATAGATGCGCAAAGTGAATATGAATATTATAAAGCGCAGTATGATGAGGGACTCGGAAGGGATTTCTATCCTGGAGATCAACAAGAAAAATGGCTAAAGGGAAAAATTCAGGAAACAGCCGGTAAAACTAGTAAGAGTAGCAATAAAGAAAAGTTTCTTTATGACTGTTACTTTGAAGACATAGATAACCCCGTAGCTGGTAGACAGCATTATGAAGATA
>JBAYNL010000063.1:0-6774 GCA_041678805.1 Candidatus Altimarinota bacterium
GATTTTGCGTATGCTATTCATAGTGATATAGGAAATCACTCCGTGAAAGCCGATGTTAATGGTGAAGCCGTTCCTATCGTCACAGCGTTAAAAACCGGAGATGTAGTTAATGTAATTACTTCGACAGAATCTTTCCCAGAGCTTCCTTGGCTTTCATTTGTAAAAACAAATATGGCCAAAAATAAAATTTTATTACATCTAAAGAAGATTAGCCGGAATACTAAATTGGAAGAGGGGAAAAAACTTATTCAAAAAGAATTTGATATTGCAGGGATTGGGTATTTCAATAGCATTTCTTATAAAAAAATACGGGAGACTTTGGCCCAAACTTTTAATCAGGACTATCCTTCTCCGGATGATCTATTTGTGGCTGTTGGGGGCGGAGAATTGAAACCTGTAAATATTTTGAAAGCACTAAAAAATTCTAACAATAAATTCCATGGAATATTGAAAAATAAAAAACAAGATGGAATCAATGTCGAATTACGTATTACTGCTAGGAACAGATTTGGGCTGCTTAAAGACATTTCTGCTATTTTTTATAAACATGTTCTAGACGTAGTGCTCCTAAGAGCTTGGACTACGAATAATTCTGAGATTGCCCATTTCAAGGTGGAAGCATTGGTGTCAAATATTGAAGATGTGAGCAAGATTTTTGAAGAATTAGAGCAATTTGAAGAGGTCTATTCTGTTTATAGAGTATCAGATAGAGGAATGGCTTTGCTGATGACTTTTTCCTTGATAGCAATTGTTTCTTGGGGGGTTCATCCGTTTATTTTAAGCTATTTGTTAGCCGACAGCCATGAATTACATGAGCTTTTTGTGGATGGGCTAATTTTTGTAGGCCTAACTGGATTGGTGATGATGCTTCTATTCTTATATTCAATTATAAAACGTTATTTCCCTCTTTCCAGGAACAAGAGAAACCTCTGGGCATTTTCTTCGGCTGTATCTCTTACAGCACTCTTGTTTATTTTCTTTGAATTGGAATTTTTAAATTACCATCTCAGTAAATTATTTATCGCAGGAATAGGAGGGTTAGTCTTATTTTATTTGGGGACCAGTTATGCCAAGATTCGCAAAATTAAGTGACCTTATGGAGAAAACTTAAAATGCATTACATCTCCGTCTTTAACTACATATTCTTTTCCTTCCATTCTCATTAATCCTTGTTCTTTAGCCCTTGCTTCGCCACCGGCTTTCACAAAATCTGCCCAATTAAAGACTTCCGCCTTGATAAATCCTTTTTCAAAATCAGTGTGGATGACTCCTGCAGCACGAGGAGCCAAATCTCCTTCGTTAATTGTCCAAGCGCGAGTTTCTGTTGGGCCTGAAGTGAAATAAGTAATCAAGCCTAAAGTTTTGTAAGCTGCTTTGATTAGGTTATTTAAGCCTGTTTCTTCTATTCCTAATTCTTTAAGATAATCTTTCGCATCTTCTTCGCTGAAACTTCCTAATTCCTCTTCAATAGCGGCAGAAATAGGAATTATTTTATCGGGGTTATTTATTCCGATCATTTCCGCATATTTTTGCTTATCAATTTTGCCAATTTCTTTTTCATGAACGTTTAAAATATATAAATGAGGTTTCATTGTTAACAAGTGCAAATCTTGAATCATTAATTTTTGATCGTCAGTCATTTCCACTTCATTGGCAATAATCCCTTGCTTTAATTTTTCAAGAATTATTTTTACCAATTCTACGTATGCCTTCTTATCTTTATCTCCGGCCTTAGCTTCTTTTTCAGCTTTTCCAAGACGATTTTCAGCTGTCTGGATATCAGCTAAAATGAGCTCGGATTCTATAATTTCACGATCAAATTTCGGATCAATATTTCCATGAACATGAATAACATTGGAATCATCAAATACGCGAACTACATGTCCAATCGCGCTACATTCTCTAATATGAGCTAAAAATTTATTACCCAAACCTTCTCCTTCACTTGCGCCTTTTACTAATCCGGCAATATCCACAAATTCAATAGCTGCAGGAATGATTTTTGCAGAATTGGAAACGCGAGCTAATTCATCCAGACGATGATCAGGGACTTGGACTATCCCGATATTAGGATCGATTGTACAAAAAGGATAGTTAGCTGCCTGAGCAGCTTTTGTCTTTGTTAAGGCGTTGAATATTGTTGATTTCCCCACATTTGGCAATCCGACAATTCCGATCTTTAGTGACATAATTTTGGGATTAGGTGCTGAATTTCACTGAGTTCTTTTGCCGTGATTTGACCATCGGCGGTCTTATCTTCCAGCACAAGCGGTGCATACATTAAGTAATTGCCAAATAAATGTCCAGAAGTTCTGGTAATTAAGCCGTGCTTTCCCATGCATAAACAAATCGCCTCTTTTTTTTGAGATAGGCCAGCAAGAAATTCGAGCATTCTGAAGCTATCTTCCGAGGATTTGGCGTAAGTGGCAATTTTGATTATATCGGCGCCTTTTTTACTAATTTTATTGGCTATTTTTTGGAGACTTTTTGAATCAGGTGTTTTTTTAAAGTCGTGAAAAGAAATAATTATTTTTGTCTTGGGAAAATTCTTTCTAACATAATTGATGGTCTTATGATCAGTCAAAATATCCAAATCTATAAAATTTATTTTATGACTAAGGATATTTTTGATGTTAGTCAAAGCTCCCTGTGATTTATAAATAATGGGTTTTTTGTTGTGAGAGATAATCCGTTTAATCTTTTGGTCGTCTAAATCCCCTAATTCATCAAACCAAATCTCGATTAAATCGGCTATTTTTTGAGCTTTATTCAATTCTTTAGACAAGGCTAAACAAGTTTTTTGCTTTAGTGGAACACAGATCATTTTAGGTATCAATTAACATTAATTCGAGGATTTGTTTAACAGTTTTAATATCTGGGAAATTCGGATAAATCACAACATGGTGAGTTTCTCTCAAATTGAAATACACCAATGAACTCAATTTATTATCTACTAGGATATTAATTTTTTCTTTTGTTAAAAACTCATCTAACTCTATTAGATTTTTTTGTGATTCGGCCAAAGCTTTTATACGATGTCTGCCTATTTTTTTGTCATGCAGCGTCACAAACAAGTAAGCACATGTTTCCTTCAAATTGGAGGCTATTTCGGAATTTAAATCTTTCTTATTTTTAATAGGAATTGCGATTAAAACTTTATCGACATTGGAAACGTGTGTGAAAATAGCGAAATCCTTAATGTGAGGATTTATACTGCAAATTTTTTGTTCCAAAATTTCCAATTCTTCTCGTAGATCCCTGATCCCGGCAAAAGGATTAATATCAATAAAGGCTTCACCAAAAATAAAGGCTCCAGCTCTTCTTAAACGAACTTTATTTACCCTTAAAACAATATCTTTTTCATGTCTTAAAGCTTTTTTAATTTTGTGTGATAAAATCGGATCATCCCAATAATCCAGCAAGAAGAACAATGATTCCTTTGTGCTTGATAGTCCTTCTTTTAGAATAATTAAAGAGATTACGATACTAACTGTTCCCTCTATGTATGGGACATTGTTGTAATTGGCGATGATAGAAATTAAAACACCAACTCCTGCAAAAAGTTCCATTTTCTTATTCCTAGAATTTGCAATTAGAGACAGCGAATTGGTTTTTTCCCCAACTTTTTTTAAAGTTTTTGATAATCTATAGGAGTGAATCATCACTAAAATTGTGGTAGTGATAGCAAAAGGGCGGAAACTTCCGGCTTCACTTTCTCCAATAGTGGCAATGCTCTTACTAATCATTACATATCCTAAATATACAATTCCCAGAGAGACCAAAAAAGCAGCGAAAGTTTCTATTCGATGGTATCCATATTCGAAATGTTTATCCGCACCCCTTCTGGACAATTTCAAGCCTATATATGAAGCAAATATGCCTAACACTGTTGCCAAGGTATTAATCGCATCAGCAAAAACAACCGTCATCCCGGTAAGCAATCCCACAAAAACTTTGATGCATCCCAGCACAAGTAACTGGATAGCGCTTTCTTTTGCGAGTTTTTCACCTTCCTTTAGGGCGTGAGTATTCATGGGTTCATTTTACTAAAATAGCGTTTGTTTTGAAAGAAAAACTTAAAAGCGTGCAATACAATCTTTTGTTTATTTTGCAAATCTTATACATTTACAATTTTAATTCAATAAGTATAATTGGCGTAATCAAATTTAATATATTTAACTTTTCTATTTATGAAAAAGTTCTTAGTAACGCTAGCTCTTCTAAGCATGACAACTCTAGTTCTAGGAGGATGCTTGGAAAAACTAACAGGTGAAGAAACAACTCCAGTTGAGGAGGCTACAACTACAGAGACAACAACTCCAGTAGTTGAACCAACAACTCCAGTGGTTGAGGAAACAACAGCTCCAGCTACTACAGAAGCTCCAGCAGCTACTGAAGAAGCTCCAGTTGCACCAGTTGTTGAATAGTTTCACCGGTCTACAAAGACAAATTAAAAAGCGAAGTCCCTAGGGACTTCGCTTTTTTTGTGTTCTTGTATTAATTAATAAGCTCTTCTACCTCTACTGTCTTCTTACTGGTATCCTTTACGATAGATCTGTGAGATCTGTCTTGGCGCAGCATCTCGAGATGTTTTTTTATCTGAGCAACAAGTCGATCCTTAGAGAGATCTATCGCCTTCGTGATTTGATGACTCGCTTCTCGCGCAACCATGGACTTGGTTGGAAGCGTAAGACAAAATTCGACCTCATAAGCATCGTGTTTTTCAAATTTCTCGATGCTAACCTTCAGCAAAACGGCATCTTTTGAAAACTTCGTAAGTAGATCCTCAATAGCCGAAGTCTTCTGCTTTAAGTAGCCCACAAATACCACCTCTTCCTTTTGGTCGAGGTTCTTTTGGAACACGTTCATTTCCATAGGTGAATTGTTAAGAAGTCTGGTCAAAGTGTATCATCCCCTATTTTTTTATTCAATTTTTCATTTTTATTTTAGTTGTGATATAGTTAGGAAATATTGCTGAAGTGTTTTAGATGAATTTCTTTTGAGCCACGGGTTACAGTGGCTATTCCCGTTTTTAGAGTTTCAGCAATTTTTCTCTGGCTAACTCCTTTTTTGAGCAAACGCACTATTTCCAACCTTTTTGGGATAGCTTCAAGTTCCTGGGGCGTAAGAATGGCTCCTAAAAATTGCTCAAGCTCCTTTGGAGATTTTATTTGTAATAATTGATCAATGAGTTTTTTAAATAAAATATTCATTTTTAAATTGTGTAAGATAGTACTAGTACACGATGATTATACATTCTATTGTAAGTTTTTACATTACAATATAATGTGTTTTGGCTCACTTAATTATGCGCTATGAATAGAGGAAAAGCCATCATCGGAGTTACGGTATTAGTGGACGTAATAGGGATAGGAATTGTAATTCCCGTTCTGCCAGTTTTTCTTCATAGTTTCGTATCTTCTCCTTTTTGGGTTGAAATGTTTTTTGCGATTTATGCATTTTTTGGTTTTTTTGCGGCTCCAGTTTTGGGAGCTTTGTCGGATAAATATGGACGAAGATTAATTTTGGTTTTAAGTATTTTTGGAACAGCAGTGGGCTGGTTTATTTTCGCATTAGGAAGCAAAAGTCTTATTTGTTTAGTAATAGGGAGAATTATTGATGGCATTACGAGTGGTAATATTTCTACAGCGCAGAGTTACATGATTGATTCTGCAAAAGATGCCAAAGAGCGAACTAGCAATTTAGGTTTTATTGGTGCCCTTTTTGGCATTGGATTTATTATAGGCCCAGCAATTGGCGGAGTTTTATCCAAGATTTCATTACTTACTCCATTCTGGGTAACAGCTGTAATTGCATCTCTAAATGCTATCAGTGCTTATTTTTTCCTACCGGAAAGTCCAGCCATAAAGGATCATAAGAGAAAAATATCTTTAAATCCTTTTGGCGATATTTGGAAGTCATTTCACCGTAATTCAAAAGTAAAAATGCTACTATGGGCTTGGCTCTTTTACACTCTTTGTTTTGGCATTATGCAGGCAGCTTTTTCATTATTTGGATATTTGAAATTCGGGTTCTCTCCAGCAATTAATGGAGCCATGTTATCAATGATCGGTTTGATCATAGCTATTAATCAAGGCCTTTTGCTGAAAAATTTATGGTTGAAATATTTTAGTGAAAAAACGTTGGCTATTTTTGCTACTATTGGACTAGGGATCGCCTATCTTTTAATGACTTTGCATTCGATATACATTTTGATTTTTGCCCTTATCCTGAGTTCTCTTGGCCAATCTCTTGTGAGGGTTGTAAATAATAGCGCTATTGCCCATTTAACATCTCCTACCGAAATCGGACGGGTTATGGGAGTCACTCAAAGTATTATGTTTTTGTCAGCGATTGTGGCTCCAGTGGTAGGAGGAATTGCTCTGGAGTATAATTTGATTCTGCCATGGATAATTTCATCCGGACTTATGGTAATAGTGCTTATTATTTTGCAAATTCATTACGCTAAACAAAAGAGTGAAGAACATGTCGTGCCTCCAGCTGAATATATTTAATTTGCAACTATGGGTAACCTTAACGACCTTCGTAAAAAATTAGATCCACTTTTTATCAGTCGTTTAGAACATCAGTTTGATATTCATACGATAGATAGAATAATTAAGGGGTTTTCCGGATTAAGGCTTCCGGTTATTCGCATAAACACGCTAAAAACAGACACTCAAACTATAATGAGATATTTGAAAGATATGAATGTTTTGTTTGAAAGAATTACGTTTTTGTCTGATGCTTTAATCATCCGAAATCGTGATGAAA
>JBAYNL010000064.1:0-6770 GCA_041678805.1 Candidatus Altimarinota bacterium
TACGCCCGTGATTAGAGATTCTGAAAAGGCGGCGATTTCTTTGAGGTGGATTGTGGCTGAAATGAATAGAAGATACGGGGCACTGTCTGAAAAAAGAGTTAGAAATATTACTGAATATAATGAGCTTGAAGGTATTAGTAAGATGCCGAAAATAATTGTGGTGATTGATGAATTGGCGGAATTGATGATGGTTGCGGGGAAAGAAGTTGAAGCTTCGATTTGTAGAGTAGCGCAGTTGGCTCGTGCTGTTGGTATCCATTTGATTATTGCTACGCAAAGGCCTTCTGTTGACGTTGTAACCGGTTTGATTAAGGCGAACATCCCTTCAAGGATTGCGTTTGCTGTAAGGAGCCAAATTGATTCTAGAACTATTTTGGATGGAATGGGGGCGGAGGATCTTTTGGGTAAAGGAGATATGTTGTATCAACCGACTGGAATGAGTAAACCTATTAGAGTTCAGGGTGTCATGATTACAACGGATGAAGTGGAAAAAGTTACTAATAGAATGAAATTAGCAATTGAGCCTGAATATGATGAGAGTATTACTTCTAACCAGACGGCTAATCAAAAATTGAGTGGCATTCCGGATAGCGATCAGTCTATGGATGATGACGAACTTTATGCTCAAGCTTTTGAAATTGTAAAAGAGGCCAGAAAAGCTTCGGCGTCTCTATTCCAAAGAAGGCTTAAAGTTGGGTATGCGAGGGCTGCGAGATTAGTGGATTTGTTGGAAGAAAATGGCGTTGTTGGTCCGGCTGATGGAGCAAAGCCAAGAAGAATTTTGATTGATTAGAACATCTGAAAAACTATCATCTACTTCGTTGTCGAAAATTTTTGATCCTCATGTATTAGTTAATACACTGCGGTCAAAAATTTTCTGTCGCCTTGTATCTGATAATCTTTCAGAGGTTCTAAATGTTTATTGGACTTTAGGAGGTTGGTTGGAAGTTTAGATTTGTACTTATGAAGCTTAAACCAATTAGGAATAGAATTAAGGCTACTACGATGGTAATAACCATTGTCCAGGTTATTAGACGTAGTCGCGTGCCTTTCTCGATATAATAAAATCCACAAAAAATTAATCCTGTGCAGATAAGTGCTCCGACCAAAATGCCGTAGGTTCCTAGTCCTTTAGTAGTTATGGCAAAAATAGACATGGTCAGAAATATCCCAAAAAAGATTAGGGTAAATTTCTTTAATATTTTATCGAGAGGGCCTTCTTTTGTAGTAATATTGATTTGCATCTAGAGGTTCAGGAAGTTTATTTTGTAAAATATTCTACGGCGTTTTTGAATAACTTAAGGCCTTTTCCTTCTTTTGGGAATGGTTTTCCTTCACGAATTAATTTTTCTTTTTCAAGTGGCCAGCCATCTTCATTCACGAAGCAGTTAAATCTTTCTGGATGTGGCATCATGCCTAGAATTCTGCCTGAAGGATCACATATTCCGGCGATATCTTCCATGGCTCCATTGGGGTTGAAAGGAAATTCATTGTTTGCAGGAGAACCATCTTCTTTGACGTATTTCCAAACAAGTTGATCACCAGCTTTAATTTGTAAGAGAGTTTCTGCGTCGGTGTAAAGATTTCCTTCGCCATGGGCGATAGGAAGGTGAATTACATCTATTCCACGAGTCCAGATACATTTGTCGGAAGTTCTTTTTAGATACACCCATCTGCATTCATAACGAGCTTGTTTGTTGTGCATTAAGGCAACGGTTCTTTTCCCGTAGTCGTCATTTAAGGCGGGGACAATTCCAAGATTTGCAAGCATTTGAAATCCATTACAGATTCCGATAATCAATTTATCTTGGCGCGCAAAATTTAGAAATTTATCCTGAAGATTGTTTTTTATTTTATTAGCCATGGCGTTTCCGGATCCAGTATCGTCTCCGTAGGAAAATCCTCCAGGGAAAGCTATTATTTGAAAATCATCTATGTTTTTTGATCTATCAATAAGGTCATTTACATGAACAATTTCGGTCGTTGCTCCTTCCATTTCAAAAACTCTCGAAGTTTCTTCTTCGCAATTGATGCCATATCCTGTGATGATGAGTGCTTTTGGGTTCATGGGTGTGGATTAGTGTTTCAATAGGGCTCGCCTGAAAAAGTTTGAAATTTTTTACTCCTGACCGTCGTAAAATTTCTGTACTTTTTCTTCTTTGCTACCTCGTCTTTGACTCGTCCGCTTCGGACCGGCTTGCTCGCTACTTAATGGTGCCGCGGGAGGGACTTGAACCCTCATGAGATTGCTCCCACACGCACCTGAAACGTGCGCGTCTACCAGTTCCGCCACCGCGGCATAATGCGGCTTCTGGTTTTTTACCAGTCTTTAAATGTTTTCCTGTAGGCTTCGTTCAGTTTTTCTACAGTAGTTTGAATTAGTTCTTTATTATTAAATCCTTTAATGACGAAATTTTGATCTTCACGAACTTTCCCGATTAAGGCGTGAGGAATTTCTTTGAATAATTCTTCGAATGCTTGTTGATTTTGTGGAGCGACGGTAACAATGAAGCGTGATTGAGTTTCGGAGAACAATAAAAAGTCTTCACGATCGATATCTTTTGCAGGAACTTTTGATAGGTCGATATCCATTCCGAGTTGGCCTGCGATTGATTTTTTGGCTAACACTACGCCTATTCCGCCGTGTGATGGACTTAAGGCAGAAGCAACGAATCTTTGTTCAACTGCTTTTTCAAATAAGCGATAAAGTTTGATAGCTTGGTCCGCATTTACTTCTGGAACAGCGTTTCCAAGTTGAGATAATGGATCTTTATTTTGAGATTTAGCAATGTGATAAAAATATTCGCTGGCCCCAAGTTCATTTTTTGTTTCGCCTAAAATATAGATTAGGTCTCCAGGTAATTTTGCATCTAATGAAACTGATTTAGTGACATCATCGATTATGCCAAGAGATGAAATTAAGAGTGTTGGAGGAACGGAAATTTTAACTGCGTTTCCATTTTTGTCATATCCTTTAAAATCGTTAAACATGGAATCTTTTCCTGAAATATATGGAGTGCCATATTTTACGGCATAGTCGTAACAGGCTTGAGCAGAAGCTTTTAATTGGCCTAATCTTTCTGGGTCATTACTGCTGCACCAACAGAAGTTGTCGAGTAAGGCGAGGTGGTCTAGATTACCTCCAATTCCAATAATGTTTCGGATTGCCGTATCGATGCTGCAAGCTGTCATGTGATAAGTATCGATGTCAGAGTATGTAGGATATAGGCTTTGGGAACAGAGAACTCCTTTGTCTGAATCTATTAAAGGTTTTGTGACAGAAGCAGAAGCGTTTACTTTTCCTTTGCCTTGAAGTGGGCCTAAAACTGCTCCTCCTTGAACGGTGTGATCGTACTGACGAGAAATGAAATCGAAACTGGTAATATTTGGACGAGACATCATTTCGAGAAGGGTCTCGGTCATGTTTGCGGGCTGAGTGAATGATGGTTCTGCGTATTTTACTTTTGTATAAGAACTTTTCAGGGTTTTTCTTGGAAGTCCGTCATGAAGGAAATCCATATCCAGGTCCATGATTTTTTCGCCTTTCAAGTTAACAACGCATCTTCCGCTGTCATTGAATTCTCCGACAATAGTTGCTTCAACTCCGCGTTTCTCCATTAGTTTCATAAATTGATCAACTTTGCTTGGAGGGATTGAGAGAGTCATTCTTTCTTGAGATTCGCTAATCCAAATTTTCCAAGGATCTAGATTCGGATATTTTAGAGGAACTTTATCGAGATCGATTTCACATCCACCGCATTCTTTTGCCATTTCTGCAATGGAACAAGATATTCCGCCTGCGCCGTTATCAGTAATGGAAGTATATAAATCTAATTGGCGCGCTTCTTTGATAATTGCGTCTGATAATTTCTTTTGGGTAATCGGATCTCCGATTTGAACTGCTGTGGCTGGGCTTCCAGAGGAGAGTGCTTCTGATGAAAAAGTAGCTCCATGGATTCCATCCTGGCCGACGCGACCTCCTACGATAACCACAAGATCTCCTTTTTGAGCTTTCTTTTCCCAAGAAGGTTGTCCGTTAATTTCTTTTGGAATTAGGCCAATTGTTCCGACGAAAATCAGAGGTTTTCCTTTATATCTGTCATTGAAATAGACGAATCCTTGAGGAGTTGGAATACCACTTTGATTTCCGCCGGCATTTACGCCATCGATGACTCCTTGCAAAATTCTTTTTGGCGAAATAGCTGGATTTGTTAAGGCTTTATCGCGATAAATAGTTTCATTGTCGTCGGGATTTCCAACGCAGAAGCCGTATTTGTTGATGATCGGTTTTGCGCCTTTGCCAAAGCCAATAGTGTCTCTGTTTACTCCTACGATTCCGGTGATAGCTCCGCCAAATGGATCTAGGGCGGAAGGGCTATTATGAGTTTCTGCTTTATCTGTGATGATCCAGTTTTCGTCAAATTCTATTCCTCCCGAATTATCTTTAAACACTGATACACAAAAATCTTTTGACCCTTTTTGATTGCGAATATCTTGGGTCGCTTTTTTGATAAGCCCTTTGTATAGGCCATCATCGTTTTCATCGATTTTGGCTGCGAAAATAGTGTGTTTACAGTGTTCTGACCAGGTTTGAGCGAGTGATTCAATCTCAATATCATTTGGTTGTCTATTTTCTTTTTTGAAATAATCTTTGATAACTTCGAGAGATTCTTTATCTAAGGCTAGAGGCCCTCTGCGTGTACCATCTTTATCAAGAATTCCTTCTTTTCCAAGTTTCAAAAGTTCTTCTTCAGATATATCGAGATTAACTTGATCGGCTTTGGGATGAGCTTTTAGATAAACTTTTGGGACTACGATGTCCATTCCTTTATCCTTTATAAATTGGTCGTAAGATTTAATATGAATTCTTTGAATCAGGGTATTGGCGAAAGATTTACCAATTTCTTTAGATTGATCTTCGGTTAAAGAGCCTTTTAGAAGCATTAATTGAGAAGTGTGGACTGATTCTTCACCGGAAAATTTTGTCTTAAATAAATCTTCAATACTTTCTTTGGCAGTAGTTGCAATATTGTCGGTTACTCCAGGTAAAAACCCTATTTCTATGGCAAAATCAAATGGAGTTTTGAGATCATAGTCATCTATTAGATATTCTTGGCTGACAGGGTTTGAAAGGATGTCAGCAATTTTCTGTATGTCTTCTTTTGAGAAATCTTTGTTGATGGTATAGACTTCGATAACGCGTGCTTCAGTTATTCCAATTTTAGAGTTTTTCAACTTGTTCAGGAGAACTTGTGAGCGAGTGTCGTTTACCTTGGTAAAAATTTCAATGCGGTGTGCTTTCATGAGTCAAAAATATCACTTGTTAGGAAAAAACTCAAAAGGAATATTTTATACATAATGGCCGGTTTCCACTCCTTTGATATTTAAAATTTCACCTCCGGAAAGTTTATAGTCGTCTATTAAGACCTGTATTTCAGATATAATCCAGAAATGGGTGATCCATTTTACGACGATATTTCCGAATTTAGATTTAAAAGAATAACCGATTTTAGCTTTTTCTTTATCGTAGGTGATGGGTGGAAGAAGGTCTTCAAGTTTTACAAATTTCCCGGCTGCGTTTTTCTGTGTTACGCATAAGGAAATAAGAGATTTCTTGTAATTATTCCCTTCGTAATTTAATTCGATATATTTGTCGTCTTTTTCAGTAAAATATCTAAAAAGTGACATGATTTTTTGAAATTATTTATTGTACTATGCTCCGTGGCATTTTTTGTACTTCTTGCCACTTCCACAAGGACAAGGATCATTCCTTCCCACTTTTGGGAATGCTGATTTTTGTTCTTGTACTAAAGTTTCTGCTCCACTTGTTTTTATAATTACAGGATTATCGTTGTTGCTGTTTCTGTTGTTGAGAGTTGAGTGGGTAATACCACTGCCAGTTAATTGAGCTTGGACTTGGTCTTCATTAGTTTGCATGTTTCTTACTTCAGATTGGGCAAGTATTTGGTGAGGAACAGCTTTTCGGATGTCGACTTTGAATAATGTGTTTATAGTATTGGAATGTACGGTGTTTATTAATTCATCGAACATTTCGAAGGCTTGGGCTTTATATTCGACTAATGGATCTCTTTGAGCGTATCCAGCAAAGGCAACGGTTTCACGGAGATGACTCATCTCATCAATATGTTCCATCCAAAGATTGTCGTTTGTACGGAGAAAAACAGCTTTTTCTAAAGGATAGATCAAGGATTCTTCTGGGAGTTCTGAGATTTTCTTTTGATATGAATCTACTAAATATTGGGAAGCTAAATCGATTAATTTTTGTTGATCTTTGATCTCTTCAAATTCTTCTAATTTCAGTTCGCTATTTTCATCTTTGTAAATGGTTGTTAATGCTTCGAAAACATTTTTTTGGTTCCAAGTTTTTGGATTGTAATCAGGTTCTGTATGGGAGGTTACAATTCCCTGAGCGATTTCCTTCATCATTGTAATGACTTCTTCGTGAATATTTTCTTTATCGAGAAGTTCTTTGCGGCGTTTGTAGATGATGTTTCGATGAACATTCATGATGTCGTCATATTCAACGAGATGTTTTCTGATGTCGAAATTGTGTCCTTCAACTTTTTTCTGAGCACTTTCGATAGAGTGCGAAATCATTCCATTTTCAATTGGCATATCTTCCGGAACTTTCAGAAATTCCATCATCTTTTTAATGCGATCTCCTCCAAAAAGTCTCATTAGGTCATCATCCATTGAAACGTAAAATTGGCTTGCTCCAGTGTCTCCTTGACGTCCGCTACGACCTCTCA
>JBAYNL010000065.1:0-6710 GCA_041678805.1 Candidatus Altimarinota bacterium
ATGGTAATAGTGCTTATTATTTTGCAAATTCATTACGCTAAACAAAAGAGTGAAGAACATGTCGTGCCTCCAGCTGAATATATTTAATTTGCAACTATGGGTAATTTTAACGACCTTCGTAAAAAATTAGATCCACTTTTTATCAGCCGTTTAGAACATCAGTTTGATATTCATACGATAGATAGAATAATCAAGGGATTTTCCGGCTTGAGACTTCCGGTTATTCGTATAAACACGCTAAAAACAGACACTCAAACCATAATGAGATATCTGAAAGAAATGAATGTTTTGTTTGAAAGAATTACGTTTTTGTCTGATGCTTTAATCATTCGAAATCGTGATGAAAAGTTTTTTGAAAAATTAAAAATCTATGAGAATGGTGAAATTTATTTTCAAGGTTTATCTTCTCAACTTCCGGCTATTTTTTTGAATCCTAATCCTGGAGATCGTGTGCTAGATATGGCTGCAGCTCCTGGTTCAAAGACTGCTCAAATGGGGATTATGATGAAGAATCAGGGAGAGATTTTCGCAAATGAACTAAATGAAATTCGTTATGAAAAATTGAAATACAATCTGGATAAACAAGGAATAAAAAATGCTAAAGTAAATCTGGGAGATGGAACTACTCTAGGAGATGCCTTCCCTAATTCTTTTGATAAAGTTCTTCTAGATGCGCCTTGTTCAGCAGAAGGCAGAATAAATTTAACCGATCCTAAAAGTTATAAATTTTGGTCAGAAAAAAATATTAGACAAAATTCTAAATTACAAAAAAGATTATTTGAATCGGGAGTGAAAGCTTTAAAACCTGGTGGAGTGATGGTTTATTCCACTTGTACACTTGCTCCGGAAGAGAATGAAATGATGGTTGATTTTGCTCTTAAAGAACTAAAGGATACTTTGAAAATTGAAAAGATCGATCTGGATTTTAAACATAAATTGCCGGTGTTAGATCACTTTGCCGACATGCGATTTCACCCTTTGGTAAAAGATTCTATGAAGGCTATGCCAAGTGAAATCAGTGAAGGATTCTTTATCGCGAAGTTTAGGAAAAAATAAGTAAAAAACTATTAAGCTGTTTTTGATATTTTCCAAACACCTTTTTCTCGGAAAGCTGGAATAGTTTGACGGTGAGCGGCATTTAAAAGAGTGGAGAGAGATTTTTCAGTCGATTTTGCGTAATCCGCAAGTTTTATAATTTCTTCACCCTTCATGTAAGTTATGCGCTTATGCATTGATTCCAATATGGCCAAAGTGATTATTCGTTCCATAATCTTTGTTTCTTTTTTATCGTCGTAATCCCTGAAAGCCTTATAATATTCCTGTTTTTCTTTGTTACGAATAATAATTGGTGGAAGCCCTAAACTCTGAAGCTGACAATTTATCAAAACACGTCCCATTCTGCCATTGCCATCAATGAAGGGATGCGTGTGTTCAAATTCTAAATGGAAACGGGCAATTTTATCAGAAAAATAAGTGTCATGATCCGATAAATACTCCAAAATATTGGATTCAATCAATCGTTCAATGTGTTCCGGTGGAGGTGCGATATAAGTGCCAACGCGCACATACTCTCCTGACTTCCGAAATCGTCCTGCAATATCGTCTTTGATATTGCTAATCAACATTTTGTGCAGGAGCAGAATTGTTTCTTTATTCAGGGCAAATGCTCCTCCTTCCTTCCCTTTGAGGTATTCAACAATTCGCGCGAGATTTTTTGCCTCGAACACTGCCCTTAACGAAATATTACGAGAAATTTCCATTTCGAGTAGAATTTTTTCCGTTTCCTTTAGGGTTAGCGTAGAATTTTCGATGGCATTGGAGTTGTAAATATTTTCAGGAAGTTCCGCTTCGTCGATCATTTGTAAAAGAGACTCTTTCCCTTTGCGCAAAGTCTCATAACTTTCTCTTAAAGTTTTGATCCTATTTCGAATTGTAAGAATAGTTGACATGGCTTCATTATATAAAATTCACTGACTTTTGTCAATATCTAGTGAATTTTGACCGATAGCGCCATAAATTCACTGGTTTTAAGAGCTTCTCTAGGGATTTCTTGGTAACTATTAATATCGATGGATAGTTGATGAACAGCTGTTTTTGTGCTATCATGGAAAGAATTATTAAAAAAATATATTGTCAGAAAATTCTTCTGAAC
This sequence comes from Candidatus Altimarinota bacterium, assembly GCA_041678805.1. Lineage (GTDB taxonomy): Bacteria > Patescibacteriota > Gracilibacteria > UBA1369 > LOWO2-01-FULL-3 > CAINDQ01. Next base: position 2,153 of record JBAYNL010000065.1, read on the forward strand.
AATTAGGTAGCGAGGGAAATCAACCAAAGCCTTTTCCTGAGGGAAGGTTTGGGTCTTATGTTTCTCCAGAAATGGCTCTTTTTGAGAAACAATATGTTTTTTGCAAAACTGAAGCAAGAACAGCTCTGATGAGAGAAGTTTGCGAACAAAAAGATCGTTTGATGGCAAGTGCATTACGGTCTTCGGAAAATTATAAAGAATTAATGAAGTATACGGATAAAATGGAATTTAAAGATGGAAAAGCTGTTGTCCTGTATCCGGGCGCTGGATTTCATGTTGCTCCAATTGCCGAAATGGGAGAACAACTTTTGGTTAAACATAATTTAAAGGAGGTGGAATTTGTATATACAGAAATTGGCGGTCTTCCAAAATTAAGAGATTTAGAAAGAACCCTTTATGGATTAATACAGAAAAAGGAGGGATGGTCCACGGGGTCTAGTTATAAAGTTGGTCATGAGGAAATATCTACTCAAAGCCCTGGAGGGGCTTTTGAGCAAGTTTTTGAAATTAAAACACCACATGGATTGATTACGATCAAATATAAAAATGCCTTGTCTGGAGAGAATTATTTCCTTGATAAAGACCTTCAACGGTCAAACTTTGTAATAATACATGATATTTTTGAACCTCATGATGGGGTTTTCTTGGGCGAATTTATTACGGGGTTAATGCTTCAGAAAAAAGATAAATCCAATTTCTTGGTTATTTCTGAAGATTTCACTCGGCCAAAAGTGAGATCAGGATGGCTCCCCATCCTACAAGAAGGGGAAATAATTGCCAAGACAGACTATCCGTATGGATGCACTGGGGAAACACTCTTTGAGCCAAGAGTCGTAATTCCTTCTGAAGATCCAAGGATAACACCCATTGATGTAGGGAAAATGGGATTGATCAATCCTAATGTATTGGATTTGAATAGGTGTTATGGGATAAAAGTATCCCCAAATAATCAAAAAGTAGTCGTTTCAACTAATATATTTGGAGGTGGAGATATAAAAAGCATTAAACCTTCTTTATATTTAAAAAGAAAAGGTCCTCTTCCCGGGAAAAAGAAGAGTAAACTTGATGATGAATTTAAAGTGGCTGAAAAAATTTTATTCCCAAAACTGTTGGCTTATTTAGGAATTACAGGAATGGGGAAAGAAGAATTAGATTTTAAGATAGGTGGAGCTATTAATGGATTTTATGTTAAGTCATTTAAAGTTCCACCTCAATTGTATGATCCTAGATTATTTAAAGTTGTCACTACTGATACTGTTCTTTCGACAGAAAATATCCCCCATGAGGTAAAAAAGCCCGGATGGGGTGGAGCAGTAATTGTTCGTCCAACGCTCGAGGATGACTCCCTATTCTGATGGAGAACTCTCCGCTTTTCCTCTCTATAATTTGGAATATACCTACCAAAATTATAATTAATCCTCCTATCTGCGATACTGTAGGTATTTCTCTGAGAAATAAAAACGCAAATAACAAACTGATCGCTGGGTATGCCCCAACGCTTATTAGTATTGATTTGCTAATATCGATTCTTTTGATGCTTTCGTACCAGAAAATTTTGGAAATTGCGTAGATCAATATTCCGTTTGCAAGAATGAAGAGGTAATTATTGGAAATTATTTGGGAAATGGACAGGTCGTGGGTCTCGAATTGCCAACTGATTAGCAACAGAACGATTCCCCCAAATATGCTTCTGATGAATAGAATTACGGATGGAGGACTGAATGTTAGAGCTTTTTTGGCGAAAATATTGCCGATTGGATAAAAGAAAGTCCCAGCTATTATCAAAATGTCTCCAATGTTAATTTTAAAATTGCCATTAAGTAGGATGAGAAGTGTTCCTCCTACCATTGTTATCGCTCCAATAACTTTTTTTGTTGTGACCTTTTCGTCCGTGAATATTCCACAAATCACTAAAGTGAAAAATATTTCGCTTTGCAGTAGGATGGTAGTGTTGACCCCGGAGGTTTTACTGCTTCCAGTGAATATTAAGATCGATGGAATTATGATAATAAAAACTGTTATCCCAATGGCATATTTTATGGCTCTCCAATTCATCAATTTTCGAACTTCTTTCTTAAAAACCATATATACAAAAAGGGCAATGCCAGCAGTCAAAGTGCTCAGTCCTCCAAACAATATTGGCGGCATGATTTTTGTTACATGAGCTATTAATATCGGGAACAACGCATAGAGAATGGTTTCTCCTGTTACCATCAACTCTCCGATTCTCTCCTGTGTCATGGTTTTCATCGCTAATATGATGTCCTTAATCGTTTTTCTTGTCCAGTTTTATCAAGGTAAGCCAAAAACGCCTAATGGCGTGATTTAGGAGATGGGGCGTAGTCGTAGAGGATGTTCGGACTGGGTTTGTTGGCATGCAAAGAGCAGAAGTATTATAAATACCGCCACTGTCGCCACCATGGGAATATCTATCTCGGTTATTTATAAAGATTTGGATTAACGAGCAATTGGATGGTGACCATTAGCAAGAGCTGAGCTAGTCCACTCTCCAATGCCGAAAACTTTTTCGCTCCGATCTCCAGCTAAATAAGCGTTAAGTTGAGCCATTGTTACATGGTTATAGTAGGGATATTGAAAACGATGAGCGGGTATAATTTGATGTACTGATTGAAGCCCGAATGATGCAGCAAGTCTTTTATTACGTTCTAGAGCGATATTGCGAGCGGCGTTTTGAAATACCTTTGTTTCCAGCGCAGACTTTAAGTGTCTAGCGAGTTCAACTAGATTATAGCCTTTGGCAGTACTTGCATCTTCAAATAACCTCTTCACTTGATGTTGTGTTCCTAGATGGCCAAAAGTACTTCTTTCCAAGATTTCCTCCAAGTGCGCAGTAGAATAAGTAACCCATCTCTCAACATCGCGTGAGCCTCCGGTCATATCCTCAAAATGATTTTCTTCTGCAGAACCAAAATCTTTTTTTAAATACCTGTTACGAGCAAATGCTTCGAATGAAACCGCTCTTCCCCATGCGTCCGCCCACAATGATGCGTTATCAGTATTCCCTGAAATCATTTCATTCAACGTAACTACCGCATCATGCATTTGTGACTCTTGATAATTTTCCCTTCTGCTAAAAGCATTCAAATAACTACTCGGCAATAATTTTTCAATTTCTACATTTCTGGTCGCTAGAGCAATTTCTCCTTGAGTCTCCTGAATTCCACCCTCAACTAATTCATCTTCCGCTGGTTTCAACTCCATTTTTCGCACCATATGATATTCGTCGATAAATTCTCCTTCTGAAGTTCTAAGGGCATTTCTTTCTGTCCCCCAAATAGTAAAACCCATAGATTTATATAGCCTTACCGCAGGTTTATTCTGTGTCCAAACTGCTAAATGAAGTTCCGTAATACCTTGATCTTTTGCTTCACTGAAAAGCGCCTCCAATAGTTTTCTTCCAACGCCACGAGATCTTTTGTTTTCATCAACATACATATCGCGCACTTCACCTTTATGGTTCATTTTTGTTAACTCTTCCTTGGACAATGCGACACTTCCAGTGAGCGAATCCCCATCGAATATTCCGATATATGTTCCCTGAGACAAACGTCGCTCTATCTCAGATAATTCCACTTGGCTCTCCTCTTCATAACTACGAGCAAAACTTTTCGGATTTCTCCTAAAAGCTTCGAGTCTGAGATTATTATACTGTTCAGCGTCGAACGAAGTTAATTTTCTCAATTCAAGGGTCTCTGGAGTTCCTTCTCTTTCCTCTATTTTATCTGTTAAATTCATTGAGGCTAATTACAAAAAGTATTTTTATATTGTAGCAGTTTATTGACGAAAAATCAAATACTCATGCTGGCGATATTCATGCCTCCCAATTTCGTATCGTGATAAACTCAAAAACGGCTCATAAAAGCCATTTACAATTCTATGGTGCCGAGGGACAGAATCGGACTGTCAACACATGGATTTTCAATCCACTGCTCTACCACTGAGCTACCCCGGCACGATTTAAAGGAGAATTCCTGTGGAAAAGTTCCACGGGAGGATTTTAAACTGAAATTTATCTTAAGGCAAACTTATTTTTCAATTTAGAATAGTTTGATTTTCATGGGCTTTCCGACTAGAGTGGTGCCATTAAATGGACTTACGCTTATGAAATGTTTAGTTGTAAAAATAGGTACCAATGCCCTTACTAAAGAAGACGGCAATATCAATGAGGAATTATTGGCTGACTTAACTGCTCAGGTTTCAAAAATTAGAGCTAAGCACAATATTTTAATTGTCACCTCTGGGGCGGTTGGATCTGGCAAGAGTATGCTGAAAATCAACCGTCATGATGAAGTGACTAGAAGGCAAATTTTTGCGGTAGTGGGCCAGGTAAAACTAATGTCGATTTATTCTAAATTGTTCCAAAAACACAAACTTCATGTAGCCCAAATGCTGGTTACGAAGGAGGATTTTGCACATAGAACTCATTATTTGAATACAAAAAATTGCATCGAATCTTTGTTCAAAGAAAAAATTGTTCCGATTATGAATGAAAATGATTTGGTGGCAATCGAAGAGTTGATGTTTACGGATAATGATG
>JBAYNL010000066.1:0-6666 GCA_041678805.1 Candidatus Altimarinota bacterium
CCCACAGATCCATTCAAAACTTTTGCAACAATATCATCAGCCATCTTCATAAACTCATCACTTCTGGAAACGAAATCTGTTTCACATTCCAATTGAATCATTGCAACTTTTCCAGCACCAGAGGCAACAGCCACAACCCCTTGAGTAGTAGATTTTCCAATTCTATCAGCAGCCTTAGCTTCACCTTTTTTTCTAAGAACATCAATCGCCGCATCAAAATCCCCATTGGCTTCTTCCAAAGCTTTTTTACAAGTTGTCATGGAAATACCAGTAGCTTCGCGTAATTTTTTAATGTCATCAATTGTAATTGCCATAATAAAAAAATTAAAAAGTAAAAATTATTTTTTATCAATATTCTCGCTCACTTCTTTATTTTCAGTTTCTTTCTTCTCGGAATCAGGCTTAGCCTGCTCCTTAACACCCCCAACTACTTCATCTTGCTCAGGTATTTTCCCAGTCAAAAGTTTAAAAATATAATACTCTGGAATTTTCATAGCAAATTGGCCCAAAACTGGAATGGAAGTTTCTTTTCCTCCATAAGCAATAACCATACCGGCAACACACAAAACCAAAACTATACCCCAAAGCATTAAGCCAAGAGTAGAAAAAACTATCCCAATAACAATCGCAACAACCCAAAGAGCAAATACCATCAATCCTTGTCTTGCGTGAAAACGACAAAACTTATTATTTACCATTTTCACAGAAGTCAAAATACAAGTGAACAAATTAATAAACGGAATATAACAAGACATAGCCCACCTTTTTTCAGATGAAACATTTGCAACCTTGCCCTTAATGTCCTCCAAAGAATTTGGTTTTTCTTGTTGAGAACCTTGTTCCGTCATTATTTCGTAGCTTTAGATGATTTCTGGAATGCTCCCTTTATTTTATTGAAGAAATAAATCAATGATTTTACCGCATCATCATTACCAGGAATTGGGTAAGTGATTGACGTAGGATCAGCATTTGTATCAACAATCGCAATCACCGGAACCTTTAATCTATTAGCCTCTTCAACAACAATGTGATCACGAACTGCATCAACTACAAACACGGCATCTGGCTTATCTTTCAAGTTTTGAACTCCACCAAGTGAAAGTTCCAATTTTTCCATAGTCTTCTTCAACTTTGAAACTTCTTTTTTAGTATATTTATCTAACTCTCCAGTTTTTTCTTGCTCCTTCAAGTCAGCTAAATACTTAATTCTGTTTTTTAAAGTTCCAAAATTTGTAAGTAAACCAGGAATCCATTTTGAAACAACATAAGGCATGTGACAATCCTTAGCCAATTCTTCTAATAATTTAACCGACTGAGGCTTCGTACTAACAAAAAGCAAAGTCCTTCCCTCAGCAGATAGCTTAGACAAAAACTCAAGAGCTCTCTCAAGATACTCTACAGTCTTCTCTAGATTGATAACATGGATCCCATTTCTTTCACCATAGATGAATTTTTTCATCCTTGGGTTCCATTTCTGAGAACGATGTCCTACATGGACTGCATTCTCAAACATTGTCTGACATTCTTGTTTGGTCATAATCCTTGGGGTTTACGCCCGTCCCTCATTAATTCGTGTCATAGCCCACGCTAAACGCAGGAGGATTTCACGAGTTGAGAAACAGACTTGATATAAATTTAATGTAGCGCTAATCTAATTAAAAATAAGAAAGAATGCAAGCCAAAAAACGACTTTTCAATGGATAAATTACAAAATTTTAGAAACCGTATCGACAAAATTGATGCAAAAATTGTAACACTTCTTCGAAAAAGAGAAAAAATTATCCGCAAAGTTGGGTTACTCAAGGTTAAAACAAAGAAACCAATCCAGCATAAAGAAAGAGAACAAACCATTCTCTCTAGGCTTGATACAGACATGGAAAGAGAAGTTTTTAAAACCATCCTCAGAGAATCAAAAAAAATACAAAGAGAGGTTTGACCAAATAGCCATTATTTGGTATAATAATACAAGTTGTTAAAACAAAAATGAATAATCCAAATCAAGACGTAAAAATCACAATAACTCTTCCCACGAACGCTTATTTCATCTCTGGAATAAGAGATTTTACCTTAAACATGGTAAAAAGCACCACTAACTTTGAAGAAAGATGGGCTTACCGATTCCAATCTGTCATTGATGAATTATGCAACAACGCTATCGAATACGGCTCTGCCCCAGGAAGTGACATTAGAGTCACATTCTATTATAAAAAAGATGATTATCTCAAAATCAGTGTAGAAGATACTGGTACTGGTAAAAATAAAATAAATGCAGCCGGACTCCAAAAGCTATTTGATGGAAGAAAAGCTCCAGGATACGCCTTCACAGGAATCAGAGGAAGAGGCCTAGTTAAAATAGTTGGAGAATGGTCCGATGAACTAAAATTCGAAGATCGTCCCGAGGGAGGTCTAAAAATTTCAACCACAAAATATATCAAGGATGCCCGGAAAAAAGACGAAGGATTATCACAAAATCAAGCAACTCCAACCTCAATCCCATCTATAAAACTTAATATCTAAATAACCAATAAGTAATCATGACAGACGTACGAATCACAATAGAAGACACCTCTGCTGGCACTAATAAAAACATGAGAATTATTCACATCGGAGGACAACTCGACGAAAGTAACGTCGATGAAAAAATTCAAGAAATATACAAACTTCTAGAGGCTAATCCTCAAAATCTATTCCTGATATTCGATCTCGAAAACCTTGAATACATGAATAGTAAATCCATCGGTTATCTTACAGATATTTACGGTAAAATTACTGAAGGCGGAGGAAAAGTAACTCTCGCAAAAGCAAGACCTAATATCGCTGACATTCTTCAAGTTGTAGGACTAACTCAATTAATTCAGTCTTTTGATAGCATCGAAGCAGCAAAGGCCGCGCTATCCAGCTAATTAGGCTAAATCTACCATGTTTGATAATCCTCTCGTACTTTTAGGCATCTCTCTCGTCTGCGCGGGGATTCCTGCGTTCATTTGGCTTTACATTTTATTCAGTAAAAATTCGAAGAGTAAATTTGTAATAGCTTTAGTTTTTGGACTAGGATGTCTTACCGCGCCACTTCTTCTGGGAATCCAATTTCTGTCAGCAAAATATTTTCAATTTGATTTGGGAAACTTTATAGATACAAGTGTATTAACCAACAACACTAAATACATTGTGTTAGGATTTGTCCTCGCCGGAGCAATGGAGGAAATCATAAAACATTACGCAGTTTCTTCTGTAGATAAAAAAACTATCTTAATTAAAACCATTGGAGACGCCATCAGATATAGTCTAGCCGCAGCCTTAGGTTTTTCTTTTGCAGAAAACATCGTATATCTTTACCAAAATTGGGCACAAGTCAGCATCAATGAATTTATAGGAATGTATATCTATAGATCAGTCTTCACAACTTGTGGACACCTAATTTATTCAGGAATATTTGGTTATTATTATGGAATTGGTAAATTTTCAATTGATATCACTAAACAGCATCAACTCGCCGGAGAATCTTCAAAAATAACAGCATTCATTGCAAAATTTTTTAGTATTCCTTTAAGCCATGCTTACCAGCAACAAATGGTCTTAAAAGGATTGTTTATTGCTATCACAATTCATTCATTTTTAAATTTTTTACTGCAATTTAACGTTGTTTTCCCTGTCATAATATCAGTAGTTTTAGGCTATGTTTATCTCCAATATCTTCTCAGTAGAAAAGCAGGGCATTTAATTTTAAGCACAGATATTTCTTCAAAAAGAAAGACTAGTATGGCCAAGAATGATGAAGATGTCGTAATCGAATTACTTGGATTATGGTTTCAAGAAAAAAAATATGTTGATGTCATTCACATCTGCGAACGTTTACTTGAAAGAGATCCGGACAATAATGTCGTTAAACTTTTTAAAGCCCAAGCTTCAGACAGAATGGATGACAAAGATACTTATAAAACAATTTTAAATACAATCCTGATACGCGAAAAAGACTTGAGTAAAAATGATCAAAACATAATAACTAAATACATTGAAAATAAAGATCAAATAATTAAATCTCAAACAACAGCACGTACAACTCCATCCATCACTGAAACTCCAGAAATCAAAAAAGAAGAAGACAACAAAAAAACTTTTACTCTTCAACTCTAACAAATTGATTGCCGAAATTTTAGAAAAGCAATAGTATTAAACAAATCGTTTTGCTTATTTCAAATGAATTTATCACGAGCAAAAATAGCTTTAGTTTTCGATTGGATGACCAATCAAGGAGGAGCCGAAAGAGTAAACCTTGTGCTCCACAAAATGTTTCCTAAAGCACCTATTTTTACATCAATCTATAATCCAAATAAGTTAAAGGGATTTGAAAAAGCTGATATCAAAACCTCTTTCATCCAAAAACTTCCTTTCGCGAAAACCAAACATCAACTTTATTTAAGCCTGATGCCATACGCTTACGAGTTATTTGACCTAAGCAAATTTGACATCGTTATTTCCAGTTCACACGCTTGCAGTAAAGGAATTATCACAAAACCAGGCACGCTTCATATTTGTTACTGTCACACTCCAATGAGATATGCTTGGGATAATTGGCAATCATACATCGATGAATACAAAATGAACCCAATTATCAAAAATATTGGAAAAAGCAGTATCCATAAATTACGTATGTGGGATAGACTTTCCGCCGAAAGAGTAGATAAATACATCGCAAATTCAAATACCACTAAAAACCGCATTAAGAAATATTACGGGAAAAATTCAGAAATTATATTCCCAATGATCAACCATTCTAGTTACGAAATAGCTAAAAAAAGAAAAGGTTATTTCTTAGCAGTGGGAAGATTAGCTCCATACAAAAAATTTGATCTAATAGTAGAAACTTTCAATCAACTAGGCCTTCCTCTAAAAATCGTCGGAACAGGAGTAATGGAAAATGATCTGAGATCTCAAGCTGGAGATAATATCGAATTTTTAGGATACGTTTCTGACTCTGAATTAAAAACTCTATACAGCGGATGTGAGGCTTTAATTTTTCCTCAAATAGAGGATTTCGGAATCACTCCACTTGAAGCCATGGCCTCAGGCAGACCCGTTATCGCCATGCAAGAAGGCGGATCTTTAGACACAATTATTGAAAATAAAACAGGGCTATTCTTCAAAAAACAAACCGTAAAAGCTCTCTCTCAAGCAATCGAGAAATACATTGAGAACAAAAGTAAATTCAACTCCACTTATATCCGTGAACACGCCAAGCAATTCGACGAATCAGAATTCGAAAATAAATTAATTAGATTCATCGAAAAAGAATGGGGAACATGGCAAAATACCATGAGGTAAAAATTACATTGTTAGAAGACTAATAACAATATTTACCACTGCCCACGCCACAAGAGTCAAAACCATTCCAATCAACCCGTAAAGAATAGCTTTTTTGCCTCTTTCCTTATCTTCTGAAACTCCCGCAAATAAATACCAATATCCACCGAAGACAATCGCTCCCACACAAATCAATCCAGAAATTCCAATAATAAATTCCAAAACAGACCTGATATAGTAAGGGACCATATAAAGTTTGATATTGCCGGTTTTAATCCCACAACCAAGAACAGCATTAACCTGATCCTGCTCTGATCCATTTAATATTGTTTCAATATTATCTTTTCCCTGAACATCTGGATTATATTTATCAACACAATCCGCATCTACAGCAGCCGCAGGCAAAACCGAAGTAGTTGTAGAAACTGATGAAGCCTGATCAGCTCCTTCGGCAGCACCCTGCCCATCAGGAGCAAGTACCGCAAACACAACTCCTTGCATATTTAAAACCATCAGCGCAACAGCCACTCCTCCAAATAAACTTTTTCCCAATTTGCTAAGAACTGACTTTTTCATAATTTTCACAGTTTTTCATATAACCATTAGTTGATTATACCATAAAAGCTTGCGTTTTTGAAGCCTTTAGTTATAATAAGCGACACAAAAATAAGAAATTAACTTAACAAATTACTTCATGCACCGGTCACCCACGGTTGCTATCGTAGGACGCCCCAATGTTGGGAAATCGACACTTTTCAATAGATTAATTGGCAAACGCTACGCTATAACCTCAGAAATCGCAGGTACAACCCGAGATCGTGTTTCGCAATGGTGGAATTGCAACGGATACGAAGTACTTTTGGTAGACACTGGCGGACTTGGTAGTGGAGCCAAAGGAGACATTGAAGAAGATGTCCAGTCTCAGGCCAAAATTGCCATAGAAAGCGCAGATTTGATCATCTTCATTACTAATATAGCTCAAACTCTTACATCTGATGACTTTACCGCCGCAGATATTTTACGAAAATCCAAAAAGCCAGTAATTCTAGTTGCTAATAAATGCGATAATCCAAATTTAGAAGAACACGTCTATAACATCTACGAACTTGGATTCGGAGAAGCAATCGCAATCTCTGCAATTCATGAAACTGGAATAGAAAAATTAATATCAGTTACAGAAAAAGCCCTAAAAGAACTAAAATTTTCTAAAGATATTTCTCCAGAAAAAAACAAAGGAGAATTTATCAATCTCTGCATTCTTGGCAAACCAAACACGGGGAAATCATCCTTGGTAAACGCCCTTATCGGAGAAGATAAAAACATCGTGTCAAACATTCCTGGAACAACCAGAGATACCGTAGATAC
>JBAYNL010000067.1:0-6539 GCA_041678805.1 Candidatus Altimarinota bacterium
GCATGAATTTCCAACCCAATTACTGCTTCAAATTCCATAAAATAATTTTTACATTACCCCTAAATAATACAAACCTATAAGATCTTTCGCAATTCATTTTCTAAATCCTTGAAAGAACCATCATTTTGAATCACAAAATCTACTTTTTTTGGCAAGTTTAGAACACTCTTCATCTTCTCAGCCACTTCCTTGCTCATTCCCCTATCTTTAATCAAAGCTGCTGATATTTTTTCCGAAGATCTTTCAATTAATAAAATCTTATCAACTAAACTCCCTAGATAATCTTGATCAAGATAAACCGCTTCTATAGCTATATTTTTACCATTAATAAGGGCTTTCTCCATCATCGCCTTTATTTTCTCATGAACACAAGGATGCATCAATTTGTTCAGCAATAATAATTTAGATTTATTCATAAAAACAAGATTTCCCAGTTTTTTTCTATCCACATCACCATTCTTCAATAAATATTGTTCACCAAAATACTTTCTTATCAAAATGGCTCCGGCTTCACCACTTTTATACAAATCATGCACTACTTTATCTGCATCTATACAATAAAACCCCATCTTTTTAAAAATTCTTAACGCCTCTGATTTCCCCGAAGCAATTTTCCCAGTAATCCCTAAAATCATATTTAAAATTACAATCTTGCTCCTAAATCCTTAAGAGCCCTTTTAAACCTTTTTAAAGCGACTTTAACATCTCTTTCTTCAAGTTCTTCTGTCAGTTCATGAGCCACTGTATTGCGCAACTTATGAGCAGCCCAAACTTCATTCACGTCATAAAACCTAGGAGCCGCCATTTTTAATTTTTCACCTAAAGATCCCTCAAACCCACATCGAGAAAGAGCATAATCAAGAATTTTATCCGCATCCAAAATTGCTTTTATCGGATTCTCATCAACAATATTATTAACATCTTCCCAATGAGCCTTAATATAAACCAAGTCCTCGTCAGTCAATCCTCTAGAAAAAGATTGCTTCACAAAAACATACAACGCAAGAACAAACGTCAGAAGTATAAAAACAAGAATCAAAATTACATATATGTTCATTTTTGTTTTACTTTATTCCCACTTTTTGTAGACCGAGGATCATCTATCATTCCATGCTTAGAATGATAAGCCAACATCGAAGCCAACATTGTTTTCAAAGAATTATAATCACTGAAACTTTTATCTGAAACATATTTCTCCTGGAACGCCACTATAGTTTTTTCCAGTTTTTTAGGATTAGCCGCATCCTTTAAAAGCAAAGACATATTCGTTCCCATTGTATCGATAGCTAAATTTCCAAAACTAAAAACTGTCGGCCAAAATCCAGTTATTTTATACTCAATACCATCAATCATTTCATATTCCACACGTTTCGATTGTTTATCAAACAATCCATTTCTTTCAATATCTATTATTCCAATATTAGTCACAATCCAAGCATCAAAATACCAATCCACAAAATGATAAAACATTCCCAACATTCCAACAACAACCCATGCTCCACAAAAAAGTATCAATTTAGGAAAAAATACAAACAATATGATGGGTAAAATAATTCCCAAAAAGAAAGTCTTCACAGAATCTTTGAATAAAATAAAAAAATGCCTATGAGCAACAAATAAAATCTTTTCATCATCCTCCAAGTGACCTGTAAAAAAGTAATGAGATAATTCCATAATATAAATTTCAAATTTCGTCATCATTATAAAAGGGTTGTCATAAGAATGCAAAGACTATAAAATCCCCGTTGTATAAAACCCAATTAAATGAAAGAAAATACAAAAAAAATTTTACTTTGGATCTTGGATTTAGCAATCAATGTTGCAATTATTTTTGGCTTAGTAATAATCATTCAAACATGGATTATAGCCCCTTTTGACGTCTCTGGCGCATCTATGTGTGACACCTTAAACGTGGTAAAAGGCGAATGCCAAAGCGAATATGGAGAGAAAATCATTATCAATGAAGCGATTTTCTTAACAAGTGAACCTGAGAGAGGAGATATTGTGGTATTCAAGTCTCCAAACAATGAAGATAAATATTTCATAAAAAGAGTTATTGGTCTTCCGGGAGAAAAAGTGGAAATCAAAGACGGTGAAGTTTATATACAAAAAGTCGACACAGAGAAAATGGAGAAATTACCAGAAAATTATTTAAATGAAGAAAATAAGGGGAATACAAAAACCTATTTCAGCAATATGTCGTCATTCGAAGTCCCAGCAGATCACTACTTTATGCTCGGAGACAATCGTAGAGCTAGCACCGATTCTAGAAGTTGTTTTGAAGGAAACATCTCTATAGACTGCGAACAAAACCCAGAAAAAGCCTACGTCCCTCGTAAAAACATTCGAGGAAAAACATGGATTGTTTGGTGGCCAATTAAAAACGCCAGGATAATTCATCATGAAAATTACGAAACCGCTACAATAAATCCGAATCTCTAGAAGAAAAGTAGAATTCCAATAATACAAAAACTATCACAAGGAGAAAGCCTGACCACCAAGTCAGCACTCTCATCATTTGGAATACCAAAGAAAACACCGCAATCAAGCCAAGAAATACCCCCTGTCTTAAAGCGATATTTATATGTTTATAAAATATTTCATTTTTAAACAACCAAACTCTAAAATAAAACCCAACTACCGTAAAAGTACAACTCAAGGCAATAAACAACGTCACATAAAAGAAACTCAAAGCAAGGCCCATTGTTTCATATGGAGTTAACTTATTAATAACAACAATCCAAGCCACCCAAGCTAAAAGTCCTGATAACGCAATAATGGAAATATATCTATGATGGGTCATTTATTTTCTTTAAAATTAATGGAATTTTTTTGAAATCCTCAAACAAAACAACCTTCTTATTCGGATCATACAGCGCAACTGCCGGATGATAAAGAGGTAAATAAACCTGTCTTGACTGCCAAAGACCATTGGCCCTTTTTGGCTGTCCATGAACTTCAGAAATTTTTAAACCCGGCAAAAATCTTCCCATGGAATGTCTTCCTAAAGTCACAATCAATTTTGGTTTAATTATTTTTACTTGTTCCTCCAGGTATGGCCAACAAGCAGCAATTTCTTCTGGCAATGGATCTCTATTCTCAGGCGGCCTACATTTGACCACATTCGCAATAAAAACCTGCTCCCTAGATAAACCTATACTCTCAATCAACTGAGTCAATAACTTCCCGGCCGCCCCCACAAAAGGTCTTCCTTGAGCATCCTCTTGCGCCCCTGGGCCCTCTCCTATAAACAAGATCTCCGCCTCATAGGAACCTTCTCCAGGCACAGCATTTTTGCGCCCCTTACATAATCCACATTTAGTGCAACTCTTTATATCCTGAATCAGTTTCTCTGTTTGCATTTTTTAATATTGTTTGTTTATTCCTATAAAAAAACATACCCATAATCCAAAATCCCAAACTGATAATTGCAATTGGAAATACAAATTTCAAAAGATTAACAGTAAAAGCACCCATGAACAAAATATACAAAGACATCCACTCATTGGCACTCAACACACTAACCTCAACCGATTTCGTCAATTTATCAAAAAGAACCGGAACAAAAACATTCAAAAACATCGCCACTAAAATTGTCGAAAGACTTCCCAGAAAAACTGTTTTTGAAATCCACTTCATTACAGCTGACCAAGGAGTAAAAACTAATAACCCTATTACGACCAACACCAACAAAAGAAATCCTCCAAGAATTAAAAACACTTGGCTAGTTAAACCTTTAAAAAGGTTTCCGACATTCTCCCCTGCAAATTGATCAGGAACCTGAAATTTAAAATTAAAATCATCTGGTAAATCAGAAACCAATTTTCGATCCAATGCCAGCTTAAAAGATCCCGCAAAATCATCCTTCGGTAAACCTTCAGGAATACAGTTAAATTCTCTCAAATAAGCCTGATCAGCCTTCTCGCATTTAGGCAACTTTTCAAACAAATAATCAACAATTTGATCACTAAAAACAGTACTCTTTACCGACAACCACTTAAGAGGTATTTTTATTTCCGCCACACCATTTTCTCCTATGGTTAAATTATCTAATTGCTCCGCAACACTATCAACAGCCATAACTAAATCTTCCTTCAAAATAATTTTCTCCATCAAATCAGCAAAATCTTTCTTATTGATATTGGCAATAGGCTGAAAATCAATATATCTTTGCCCTGCATGAATTATAAAATCATGAGCAGCATTAACTAAATCTCGTTTATAGAAATCCTCTTTGAAAAAAGTCTGATAAATCGCAAAACTAAAAGTTGTAGACAAAAACACGATCCAAAAAACAAACATCAACAAAGTAGCAAAGAATTTTCTAAAAAAATTACCCACAAAAAAATCATAAAAGAACAAGCACCTAACAACTTATCTTTATCGAAGGAAAACTTCAAGCAAAACCTATTTTGAAAAATCTAAAGATTTTTGGACATTATCAGATCCAACAATTTTATAATTAATCTCAGTCATCAATTTACCTGCGACAGAAAATCCTGAAGCTTTCGGATGTCCTCCTCCTCCAAATTCAGCCGCTATTTTCGAAAGATCAACTTCGTCATGACGAGTTCTGAAAGAGCCCTTAATATTACCTTTCCTATCCTCATTTATTAACACCGCAAATTTCCCTTCCGGAATCATATTTAGATAATCTATAACCCCACTCAAATCTTCCGGCTTAGCATTTAATTCTTTGTAATCGCTTTCACGCACAATAGACATCACAATTTTATCATTCGTAACATATGCATTTTCCAAAGCTCTCCCCCACAATTTCAAAGTAGAAATATTCTTTTGACTAAATAACTGTTTGCTCACCAAAGAAATATTAGCTCCCTTATTCATAAGATCAGCCGCAATTTCAAAAACTTCTTTATTAGTATTAGAGTGCATAAAACTTCCCGTATCATTATAAATTCCAGCAAGTAAACAAGTTGCCATTTTATTATCTATGGCCACTTCCCACTCCTTCAACATTTTATACAAAATTACTGTTACAGAAGCAGTCTTTTCTTCAACAATATTCAACGTTCCATAATTATCATTCGAAGCATGATGATCAATATTTATCACAGGAATTCCTGAATTATATAAATTCGGATACTTCAGGTGGAAACCCGTCATATAATTAGCCCCAGCATCAACCACTATCATTAAATCGAAATCCTTAATTTCAAAATTATCAACAAACTCATCCAAATAAGGCAAGAAATTAAAAACCGCCGAAGCCTTGTCGATGCAGGCCAAGGTCACCTTTTTATCCAATTTGCTTAGCCATATTTTAAAAGTAATCGCCGCTCCCAATGTATCAGCATCAGGTTTTTTATGCGAAATCACCAGAATATTCTGAGATTTATTTATCAACTTTTTGGCTTCTGAGTACTGATAATTCATTGTTTTCAGCTTTTTTAAAGAAGACATTATATCCCTTTTTAGACATTTGGCAAGTACAAAGGTGGCTTTTTCACCCAGAAACTGCTTAAATAAATCAAAGTAAAAAATTAAAAAACAAAATAATGAAAATAGTTTTCCTTGGAACTCCAGAATTCGCAGTCCCAAGCCTAAAAATGCTTGCTCTCACCAAAAATATTGGAATTTCAACAGTTGTCACTCAGCCCGATAAAGCCGTCGGCAGAAAACAAACCCTTACTGCTCCCCCCATAAAAGCAACTGCTTTAGAACTGGGATTACCAGTAATTCAACCAAAAAATAAACAATCCTTAATAGAATCTCTTAAGGATCTAAAAGCCGATTTTTTTGTAGTCATCGCTTTTGGAATGCTTTTACCCAAAGAGATTTTAAAAATGCCGAAATACGGATGCATTAATGTTCACGCTTCTCTTCTCCCTAAATACAGAGGAGCCTCCCCCATTCAAGAAAGCCTCCTCAACGGAGATAAAGAGACCGGAATTTCTATCATAAAAATAGACGAAGAACTTGATCATGGAGATGTTTTCTTTATTAAAAGAATTCCCATAGAAAAAGAGGATAACCTTATCTCTTTGAGCAACCGCTTGGCTGAAACAAGCAGTATTGTTTTACCATTAGTCCTCCATGACATCATAAAACAAAACCTTTCTCCCCTTGCTCAACTCCACCGAAATGCCACATTTTGCAGAAAAATTAGAAAAGAAGATGGGAAAATAGATTGGGAAAATAAAACAGCCGAAGAAATCAATAACATGCTCAAAGCCTATACTCCATGGCCATTGATCTATACCGATTTCAATGGTAAAAAAATTCAAATACTGGAAACAACCATTTCAAATGACAAAATCGCTCCAGGCAAATTCATCCTAGATAACAACATCCTTAAAATCGGAACGAAAAAAGGATCTTTAATCCCCAAAACAGTCCAACTGGAAGGGAAAAAGCCAATGGATATCAAGAGCTTTATCAATGGATATCGACAGTTCTTAAAATGATTTTGCAATTTAATAAAAAAGAAATAATATAACTAAAATAATAATTAATTTTTTGCCCAAAAATGCCTAATCAATTTCCTTTTAAAGATCTTTTCTTTCAAGAAGTCAAAA
>JBAYNL010000068.1:0-6512 GCA_041678805.1 Candidatus Altimarinota bacterium
AACAAAAGTTTTTAAATTTTTCCCAAGTTTGATTTTTTCGACTTGGCCTAATTCTTTAATAATTCCTGTGAACATAATGATTTTTCTTAACTTTGCCTGAATATATTAAGGATTTTTACTGCGGAGGGAAAGGCTAAATGATTTTATAAAAATTTTAAGAAAATTTAATAATTTTTTAATGTTTCTTTGGTATTAAGTAATTAATATTTTTTAACTCACATATTATGAGAAGTATCAATCGTGTGGTCCTAATGGGCCATCTGGCCGCTGATCCAGAACTTCGTCAAACGAAATCTGGGGTAATGGTAACTCAGTTTCCGCTGGCGACAAATTATCTGATGAAAGATAAAAATGGAGAAAAGTCAGAAATGGCTGATTTCCATAGAATAGTAGCGTTTAGAGGGCTTGCCGATATTTGTAATAAATACTTGGCGAAAGGAATGGCTGTGTACGTAGAAGGGAAGTTGATGAATAATTCTTTCGATGATAAGAATGGGAATAAACACTATAGGACTGAGATTATTGCTGATAATTTGAATATTATTACTTGGAAGAAATCTAAACAGGGGGGAGAGGTCTCTGTCGAATCTATTCAGGATGAGATTGAGGAAGAGGACTTAGTTGCGGCGTAGTGGGTATTGAGGAATAGGTTAATTTGCAATGATAGGAACTTGTTTTGTAATTAAGTTGTGGTAATAAGTTCCTATTTTTGCTTTTATCTTTGTTGGTTTTTTACTATAATAGGGCTCGATTTAAAGAGCACTAATATGCCTATTTTCCAGTATAAATGTGATAAATGTTCCTCTGTTTTTGAACATTTAGTGTGGACAGGTGAAGAAGGGAATGTTTCCTGTATGGCTTGTGATAGCAAGAAAATAACTCGTTTGTTTTCTTCTAATTTTGGAATACATTTGAAAAATGGAGATTGTTCTGGCTGTAAGGGAAGTGTTGGATGTGATGATGGAGGGGATAGTTGTTCGAAGAGTTTCAAAGGAGGTCCATGTCCTTTTAAAGGTTTTTCAACTTAAAATATTTAAAAACTTATTCCTATGACAACAAAGGTAAATTTTAAAAAGGCTCTTGCCGGTTTGTTTGTTTTTATTTTTATGGTAACTATTTTTGGATGTAGAACTAAGGATCCTGTAACTACTCAGAAGTTTTCCAATGTGAAGCTTACTTATTACAAGCCTTTTGATGATTCTGATACTATTGAACCTTTGATTGCTGAATATGTGGCAACACATCCTGGTCTTGAAATTAATTATAAGAAATTTGCGGATTTTGATGAATATCAGAAAGTCGTTTTGAGTGAGATGGCTGAGGGAAAGGGACCTGATATTTTTTCGATGCCGAACTGGTGGTACGCTTCAAATTTGGGGAAAATAGCTCCGTTACCTGCAGATCTTGGATCTGTTGATGATTTTGCTGCTGTTTTTGCAGATGTTGCCAATAAAGATCTTATTCGGGTTGATGCAGAAGGTGCTGAACAGGTATATGCTTTGCCTTTGACGATAGATTCGCTGGCTTTGTACTATAATAAAGACCATTTTGAAGATAGAATTCCTGAAAGGGGAAAACCTTCAAAAACATGGGAGGGGATTAAGGAGGATGTGGCTTTATTAAATAAAGCTGGAGCTGGAACTTATGATTTTGATGTTGCCGGTATTGCGATGGGACGATGGGATAATATTAGTAGAGCGGTAGATATTCTTTATCTTTTGTTTTTGCAGTATGGCGCTAATTTTTACAACGATACTATGTCTGAGGCTACTTTTGCGGCTAGACACGAGGGAGTTCTTACTTATCCGGGGTTGGAGGCTTTGAATTTGTATATCAGTTTTGCTGATCCTGTTCAGAAGCATTATTCATGGGCTGAAAGTAGTGCTGATCCAGCTTCTGCAGAAAAAGAAATTGATGCTTTTGCGAGAGGAGATGTTTCGATGATGATTGGCTATGCTTATAGTTATAATGATATTGTTAATCGAATTAATGTTTTGAAAGCAAAAAGTGAGCCAACAATTAACAAAGACTCTATTCGTATTACCGAAATTCCGCAGATTTACGATCCTGAAACTTCTAAAGAAAAAAGGATTACTTATGCAAATTATTTTGCTGAAACTGTTTCTAGAAATTGTGAAAATTCTGAAGTAGCTTGGGATTTTCTGATATTTTTAACGTCAAAGGAATCTCTTGATAAATATTTTGAAGATACTAATAAACCAACTTCTCGTCGTGATATGATTAAAGATCAATCTAAAGATCCTATTTATGGCGTTTTCGCGAGACAGATTGGTTATGCTGAAAGTTTCCCTATTGTTGATTATTTTAAATATAAAGAGATTTTTACAAATACTATTCGTGATGCTTATGAACAAGGTGGTGGAAATAAGAGTAATTTGGCGGATGCGCAGGATGCGATTGATGAGATGCTTCCAAAGGATGGATATGTAAACCAGAAAAAAGTTTTAACAGAGGAGGAACAGGCTAAAAAAGACCAAGAGGAAGCGGATGCTGCTGATGCAGCTGAATAATTAATGTAATATGAAGACAATAAGTCAATTTTTCTTCTATGCTTTTGTTGCTGTTTTGCCTTTTCAAATAAAGACTCTAGTTATTACTCAAGGGTTTTATGGTGGAGGTTTCTTTAATCCTTATTTGAGTCATTTTTTGTATGTGGAAGATATTTTTTTGGTTATTTCTTTGTTGTTTTTTGGATTGAATTTGATTTTTAGTAAAAGGAAATTTGAAAAAATCATTGATATTGATATTCGGTTATTGGTTATTGTGGGGATGTTTTTGAGTGTGTATCTATTTTCAGTATTGGGTTCTGTTGATAAAATTAATTCCTTATTTTATGGCTTGAGATTTTTGGAATTTTTTGTGGTTTTCTTAATGATTTCTAGCGGATTTTTTCGCATAAGAACAATGATTTATGTTTTTATGGGATCGCTTGCTTTTGTTACTTTGATTGGGGTGTCTCAGTATGTTTTACAGCATTCATTGGGCCTTAAATTTTTGGGGGAACCTTTGATATCTGCAAATACTTTAGGAGTTGCTAAGGTCGCTTTTTTTGATCGGGAAGTTCTTCGTAGTTATGGAACATTCCCTCATCCTAATATATTTGGTGGTTATTTGGTTTTTGGAATATTTTTTGCAATTTATTATTGGAAAAATCATAAGCAACTATTTACTGCGCTTTTGATTCTTTTTGGAATTGGTCTTATTTTGACTTTTTCCAGGAGTGCAATGTTGGCATTGCTTGCCGGAATTGTTGTTTATTATTCTCTGGTTAAAATTAGAATATCTTGGAAATATTTTGTTTTTGGAGCTGCATTGCTGGCTTTATTGATTTTTACATTGGATTTAACTCCGATGTTGTCCCAGCGGTTTATTATCGGGGATGCTAATAGTATTTATGAAAGAGGGTTGTTTTTTGAGGCTGGAGAAAAGATGTTTTTTGATAATTGGGTTGGGGTGGGGGCTGGTAATTTTACTCAGGTAATGCAGGGTTATCTCGTTGATAAGCTTATGCCTTGGCAGTTTCAGCCAGTCCATAATATTTTTGTTTTGGTGTTGGATGAAGTCGGAATATGGGGACTGGGAATATTTATCTATTTATTTGTTTATATTCTTAATTCTCTTCTCAAAAGATTTAAAAATGTAGATACAGAAAAGACTTTTTTGGCCATCTTAATTGCTTTAGAGATGGTTATTTTTGTAATAGGAATGTTCGATCATTACTTTATTTCCTTATACCAAGGACAAGTTTTGTTTTGGATCTTCTTAGGGCTTGTAGGGATAGAGTTATCTGGGAAAAAATCACTTCTTTAGCTTTTGAATTTCCTTTTTTAAATTGTTTAAAAGTAGATTTCCGGTGCCTCCTTGGTGCTTGGATTCTTTGAGCATTGAGACGATTTCTTTTTGATCGATTTTTAATTTATCGAGGTTTGCTCCTACTTTTACATAAGCGTCTCGGAAAGAAATACCTTCTTTTTTTACCATTTCGAAGGCTTTGTGTGCTGCGAAAAGTTCGGGAGTCATGTCGTCTATAAGTCTTTTTTCATTTGGATGAATGCTCTTGATGACTATGGACATTGCTTTTAAAGACATTTCTGTATAACGCAAACCTAAAAATAAAGGACGTTTTATTTCTTGCCCATCTCGATGATATCCTGAAATCTTGTTTAAGATGTTTGTGGTGACTTCATGTTTGCATGAAACAACTGTAGCGGTACGAGCGCGAATCAATTCTGCAACATCCAAATTTTTCTTTTGAGGCATAATGGATGATCCTGTTGAAACATTGTCTGGGATTGTGAAAAAGCGGAATTCTTGAGTTGTAAAGAATAGTAGGTCAGAAGCTAGTTTATTGAGAGTTAGCATGATTTGTTCGCAAGCTTCTAGGACCATCCCTTCAATTTTACCGCGAGAATTTTGGCAGTAGATTACATTGTTTTGGGTTCTTTTAAATCCTAAATCTTTTGATAATTTATCTCTATCGAATGAAAATGGAGAACCATATCCTGCGCCGCTTCCTAAAGGGTTTTGATCTACTAGAATGTCATTGATTGCGGTTAAGATTCTAATGTCATCTAGTAAGCTTTCCACAAATGATCCATACCATGTTCCGAGTGTTGTGGGCATGGCTTTTTGCATGTGTGTATATCCTGGCATTGGGACAAATTCATGTTTTTTTGCCGCTTCAAGTAAAGTTTCAGTTAAACTGATTGCAACTTTTCTAAGGTTATTTAATTTATCTTTCATAAATAACCTCATGGTAACTAAAACTTGATCATTTCTAGATCTTGCGGTGTGAATTTTTTTACCAATATCTCCATGATGTTCGGTTAAATAATTTTCAATTTTAGTGTGACAATCTTCATCTTCCAAGGTTAAGATAAATTTTCCTTTTTTATATAATTCCATTATTTCATCTAGTCCTTTCCTTAATTTTGCAAGTTCTTCACTGGTTAAAATCCCGTGTCTATGAAGCATTTTCCCGTAACCCAAAGAACCCTCTACGTCGTAAGGAATTAATTCTTGATCATAGATGATGTCATCTCCAGCGTTGTATTGTTCTACAACAGGATCAATGCAAACGGTTTTATTTTTATACCAAAGTTTTCTTTTAATTGGCTTTATGGCAGATTTTTGAGCGGTCATATATTTTATTTATTTAAATAATTTCATGGTGTTGTATCCTCCTTGGGTTGCTATCTTAGCTAGTTTTTCCAAGTCATAGAGACGGCAAGCGCTTGCTAACATTAAAACTTCTTCAAATATACTTCCGTTATCTTCTGGAACAAAAATGTCAGAAATGTTGTCGGTACCGATGGAAACATTTATTCCAGCATCTAGCATTTCGTCTACTTGGGCAATGCTGTTGTGAATGGGGGCAAATTTGTCTTTCAATTGTTTCATGCTAACTGCAGCTTTTGGACAAACAGTGACGTTTGTTCCTGTATCAACCATTTTTTTATAGATTCTTTTGCGATCTTCTTCGGCTTGGCAGGCAACGGATATAGCATGAACGAGGGTTACTCTACCTTGCATTTGGTTTTCCGTGATTTTATCCAAGAACCATTCACTGTCTTTTTCGTCTGGATTGTTTTCTTGGTCAATGTGAACATCGATATCTTTTCCTAGATTTTTGGCTACTGAAAAGAGAAAGTCGGCATGTTTTTTATCTCCGTTCATCATTTTTCTGTCTCTGGAAGGAAGTCCTCCCACTACATCACAAATTGCACAGGCTTTTTCAAAAAGATCAGTTTTATTTTTGTCAAAACCACTTGAGTCTTCGTTTAAAAATCCTTCTAAAGGATGGGCAACCAATTGTAGGATAAATTTGCCTTTATATTTTTCGCGAATTTTAGCGGCAGTTTCGACAACCAACATTCCTACGACGCTGTCTGCATCAACGTGTGTTCTGCATGCGATAATTCCTTGCTCTAGAAAATTCTCAATGCAGTAGGTGAATCTTTCGGTAAGAGATTCTTCCGTATGTTTCTTTTTTATGTCGCGATTTAGTACCCATTTTTCTTCCATTAAAGCTGATGCTTGTTTCCAGATATCTGGGGTTAAAGTATAGGCGCGATCTAAGTGGGCATGACAATTGGCCATTCCCTTAGTTTTTTTGACTTCTTGAAAGAAAAGATCTTTAAAAGGAAATTGATTAGGCATTTTTGGGCAAAAAATTAATTATTATTTTAGTTATATTATTTCTTTTTCATTAAATTGCAAAATCATTTTAAGAACTGTCGATATCCATTGATAAAGCTCTTGATATCCATTGGCTTTTTCCCTTCCAGTTGGACTGTTTTGGGAATCAAAGATCCTTTTTTTGTTCCTATTTTAAGGATATTGCTGTCTAGCACGAATTTGCCTGGAGTGATTTCGTCATTTGAAATGGTTGTTTCCAGTATTTGAATTTTTTTACCATTGAAATCGGTATAGATCAATGGCCATGGAGTATAGGCTTTGAGCATGTTATTGATTTCTTCGGCTGTTTTATT
>JBAYNL010000069.1:0-6489 GCA_041678805.1 Candidatus Altimarinota bacterium
ATTATTTCCAGTTTCAATTTTAATATGAATTTTTGCCTTTTTACCCAAATCAACAGCTTCTTTATTCAGTCTCTCAATAGTTTCTCTATTATAAACAATCATTCTCGCCTCAATTTCCACAACCTTTTTCAAAGATTCCAAAGGGACATAACCCAATATTAAGATAGGGCAATCAATGCCATTTTTTCGCAATTCCACCGCCTCATACAAGGAATTCACTGAAAGCCAATTTGCCCCCGATTCCAGGAAAATTTTAGCTGTTTCAGTAAGCCCGTGTCCATACGCATTCGACTTAACACAAGGGCATAAAATGCGCTTGTCTCCGATCAGTTCTCTGAATTGGTGGATATTATTTTCTAAAGCCTTTTTAGAAATTTCCACCCAAGTTAATTCGTTCATGGCCCAAAGTATAATCAAAATTTTTCAAATGACCAGAGTAGAGTAGCGAAATTTCTGGTCCGAAGTGAAAGCAAACTCGCATGTTTGCTGTAACGCAGGACATAGCGAGGACATTTTGAGAGAAACATACTTCGTTGACCAACTCTTCTAAATTTTATATAATCAGGTACACAAAAACTAACATCTACATTATGTTTGAAAACAATATTGCAACAAGGACCCAAATGGGGCCTACATTCTTTGGAAAAGTAATGACTTTCTTTGCTTTGGCAGTATTATCTTCAGCTGCGGCTGTCTACATCACTATGCATTATTTCATGCAGTATTTTATGCAGACACCACAATTGATTTACGTATTTTTCGTGGTGGAATTATTGATGATTCTTACCTCTAGATGGTGGAGTCAGAAAAGTCCATTAAATAGAATACTTTTTGTGGCATTCACCTTTATTACTGGAATTACAGTTGCTCCATTAATCGCAGTTTTAGCAGCTAGTGCTTCAGGATCGACTATTTTGATGCAAGCACTTTTGGCTACAGGCCTAATGTTTGCCGCTACCGCCGTGATTGGGTGGACTACCAGTTATAATCTTTCAGGACTCCGCGGATTTTTGATGATGGGATTGATTGGAATGATTATTGTTGGTGTTATTGGGATCTTCATCCCATGGGGGAATAATATGGAAATGATTTATTCTGGAATGGGAGTTTTACTTTTTGCCGGATTCACAATGTATGACATTCAAAAAATAAAACAATATCCTGAAAATATGTATATTGAAGCGGCCCTAAATTTATACTTGGACATTTTCAACCTTTTCTTGTACATTCTGCGCCTAATTATGTCTTTAAACAGAAGATAATAAATGAAAAACGTATTAGCTTTCGATATTTCAAAGTTACTCGATAAAAATACAGGCACCCGTGATAACTATTCCTTTGAAGGTCAGATTACTCTTGAGGGATTGACGTTAAAAACTTCTCTAAAAGGCCAAATTGAAATTATGAGAATAGAGGAAGGCTTTAACGTAAAAGCGACTGATATTGAAACGAAAGTGGAGCTACTCTGTGATAAATGTTTAGCTCATTATTCTCAGCTCGTAAAAATAGATGATACGGAAAGGGTCTTTTTCTTAAATCGTCCTTCAAAATCAGAAGACGCCGCCGATTTATTTATGGTAGATAAAAAACATCTATCTGTGGACGTTTCTGAGCTATTGAGACAAGAAATAATATTGCATTTTCCGATAAGATCTGTATGCTCTAAAAGCTGTAAGGGACTTTGTGGAATCTGCGGAAAGAATAAGAATAAGAGCGAGTGTAAGTGCAAAGAAGCAAGTACAGCATACAAACCGTTATCTAAATTAAAAGAATTATTAAAATAAAGTTATGGCTAAACATCCAGTACCCAAAAAAAAGGCATCCGTATCAAGACAAAAGAAAAGATATGGAAGTTTCAAAACTAAGACTCTTAAAAAGCTTGCGAAGAGCAGCAATCTAGTAGCTTGCCCAAATTGTGGAGCAAAACGTCCAACTCATACCGTGTGTAAAGAATGTGGTCAATACAGAGGAAGACAAGTATTAGACAAGCAAAAGAAAATCGATAAGATTACTAGAATAAAGGCTTAACAATATGGCTAGTTACAGGCATCTCGCAAGAAGTTGCGTAATGCAGGCTCTGTTTGAATTAGAGTTCAGCGATATGAAATCCAAGAAGGATTCTGAAAAAATTCTTGAGCGAGTTCTTGTGGAATTTGCTCCAAAATTAACTGAACGTGAATTTGCCTACGATACCCTGAAAGGGATTCTTAAAAATCGTAAGGCAATTTTTGAAATGATTGAGCTGTACGCCCCTCATTGGCCAATTGAAAAAATAGCTAAAATTGATCGCGCTATCTTGGAAATAGGAATTTATGAAGTGGCTTTTTCAAAGGATGTGCCAGCCGTTGTGGCAATCAATGAAGGAATTGAAATCGCAAAACATTTTGGAGACGACAATAGTTCAAAGTTTATAAATGGCGTTTTAAGTAGCGTGATGAAAGAACATTCAAAAAAGAAAATAGTAAAAAAAGTTGTAAAGAAAAAATCTAAAACAAAATAAAATATGCAGGATTACAAAACTCTCGAAAAAAAAATTGGAGTCAAACTCAAAGATAAAGATCTTACGAGAATCGCTTTTACTCATAAGTCGTATATTAACGAACATAAAAAAGAAGGATTTGAGGATAATGAGAGAATCGAATTTTTAGGTGATGCGGTCTTGGAACTTGTCGTCACAAAACATCTTTTTGAAAAATATCCAGATCAGTCCGAAGGTGAAATGACGTCTTTTAGATCAGCTTTAGTAAAAGGAAAACATCTTGCGGAAATCGCTTGCGAATTAGAATTAGGACAATATTTATTTTTAAGTAATGGAGAAGAAAAATCCGGAGGACGAGAAAAAAGTTATATTTTGGCAAATACTGTGGAAGCATTAATCGGGTCAATCTACTTAAGCCAAGGATACGACATCGCTGAAAAATTCATCAAAAAATTTGTTCTTACAAGACTAGATCAAATTATTAAAGGAGGACATCACATTGATTCCAAATCTAAATTTCAGGAGATTGCACAGGAAAAAGAGGCATTTACCCCATACTATGAAGTTATCTCCGAAGAAGGCCCAGATCATGATAAAAAATTTACAATGGGAGCATATATCAAAGACGAATTAATCGCTAAGGGAATAGGAAAAAGCAAACAATTAGCTGAGGAGAATGCTGCGTTCAACGCGCTAAAAAAGAAAAAATGGAATTAAAATTTGATGAAAATTCATGTGGAGTTCTTGTTTTCCGAAATGAAAACGGTATTAGAAAATATCTTCTATTACATTATCCTTCCGGCCATTGGGATTTCCCAAAAGGACATGTCGAGAAAGGCGAAAATAGGCATCAGACAGCTCTGCGTGAACTAGAAGAAGAAACCGGAATAACTGATTTTAAATTTGTGGACAATTTTGAACATGCTATTTCATATGTGTATAACAAAAATGGAAAACCTTCTCATAAACAAGTAATCTTTTTTCTTGGTGAAACTCCTGAAAAAGAAATTAAAATATCTTTCGAACATAAGGGGTTTGTGTGGCTTCCATATGAGGAAAGTGTTAGGAAGGCAACCTTTGATAATGCTAGAAAAATTTTAAAAGCTGCTGAAAAATTTTTACAATCATAAAAAATTTGTTATAGTGAGCACACTATTTTTTATGTTTTAAAAATTATGGATATAAAGATCAACAAGAAGGTGAAATCCACTTTGGGCTTTTTAGTATTGCCGGTTTTCCGCGAGGAGATAGGCAAATATTCAAGTGCTTATCCAGAAGTTGTAAAAAGTTTTTTCGAAAAAAGAGTGAAATCAAAAGAGTTTAGTGGGAAAAAAGGTGAAATTATTTCTACATATCTTGATGATAAAAATTTACCTCCAAAGGTTGCCCTGGTTGGATTTGGGAAAAAAGAAAAATTTAGTAGCAAAAAAGCGCGTCGTATTGCAGGAGTAATCGGAAAATTTTTGAAGCAGAAAAAAACTTTAGAAGTAACCGTAATTATGCCTTCGATCATTGCTAAATATGCAGAAGAATTTGTGGAAGGATTAAAAATGTCTCAATACAAAGTTGATAAATATAAAACTTGTAAGAAAGATAAATGTCCAACTTATGAACTTACGCAATTGGAAGTAGTTGTTGAAAAAGAGTCAAAAGACTTAGGATCAATGTTAAAAAAAGGAGACATCATCGCTGAGTCGGTGCATTACGTCAGAGATTTAGTGAATGGCCCTTCTAACATTGTGAATTCAGATTTTATGGCTGTAGAAGCCAGGAAAATAGCAAAAGATAATGGTTATAAAATTGATATTTTTGGAGATAAAGAATTAAAAGAAATGAAATGGGGAGGAATCCTTGCTGTAAATGCCGGATCTCCAAAAGAAGCAAAATGTATTGTGCTCGAATATAACGGTGGATCAAAAAAAGATAAACCGATTGCGTTGGTAGGGAAAGGAATTATGTTTGATTCTGGTGGATACAATCTTAAGCCTGGCAAGCATATTGAAACTATGCACCAGGATATGGCTGGAGCAGCTGTTGTTTTTGGGATTTTTAAGTTGTTAAAAAAAATGGGAATAAAGAAAAATGTAATTGGAATTACGCCGATTGCAGAAAACATGATCAATGAAAAAGCATATAGACCTTCCGACATTATCACGATGTATTCTGGATTGACGGTTGAAGTTACCAATACAGATGCAGAAGGAAGATTGGTTTTAGCAGATGGAGTGACTTATGCAACAGAGTTAAACCCAGAGTGTATTGTTACTGTAGCCACTCTTACTGGAGCTGTCGCCATCGCTTTAGCTGATCGTTATGCTGGAGTTATGGGAAATAATTTGCCTCTTAGATATGAACTTTATAAGGCCGGAAGAGAAGTGGATGATTTAGTTTGGCCACTTCCAATGCATCGAGATTTTAAAAAGAAATTAGATAGCAATATTGCAGATTGTACAAATGGAGATATCGGCACTGCCGGTAGGGCTGGTTCACAAAAGGGAGCTGCCTTTATTGATAGATTTGTTGGTAAAAATAAGTGGTGTCATATTGATATTGGAGGAACAGCTTTCTGCGATGATATTCCTCAAGAATATGAAACTAAAGGCGCAACTGGAAGTAGTTTGCGACTGTTGGTTAAGTTTTTGGAGAACAGGGGATAAAGCGGGTGACAAAAAAGAGCCTGACACTAATGCCAAGCTCTTTCTTTATTCCGCCTAAAATTTCCTTAAAAACATTTTTATTTCTTCCCGAACTTCTCAATCGCTTGAGCTAATTCGATGTGAGTTTTAGCATATTCCTGAATAGTTTTTCCTTTTTGATAAGCCTCACAAGCTTGCATCAAAGCTGTTGCTCCTTTGCGCGTTCCTCCTGGATGCGCGTGGCAACCCGCTCCCATCGTCGTGATGAAATCAGTCGTACCAAAAGCCTTCATTAAAGGTCCAAGTTTAGTTGGATTTAAGCCCCCTGAAGCGATTGGACAACATGGTGCAAATTTACCCCAATCTTGAGTGAAGAATAATCCTTTTGAAACTTTGTCTAATGCACAATGCACCGCCACAATGTCCTCAGATCCTCCTGCCATTTTCCCAATTCCAGCGGTTCCTGTATGAATTCCAGATGTTCCAGAAAGTCTTCCAAACATTGTTAAAACCGGCACGCTAAATCCAAATACATTTTCTTCTCTGGTAAATGCTCCATGTCCTGCTCTGTGAAAATGAATGAACTTTTTTGGATAAAGTCTCTTCGCTGTTTGAACAGCAGTCCACCCAGCTAGTAGTCCATCAACCAATAAAGCATAATCATATTTTCTTAATTTCTTCTGAACATAAGCTGCTCTTTTTATCATTGTTTTAAAATCTGAAGAAGAAATATTCACGGAAATAATTTTTTTCTTCCCAGTTTCTTTTTGGACTTTTTCTAATACCTTTGCGATTGCATCTACCGTTTTATTGAATGGAGCAAAAACCTGATCTGCTTGCGGTTCATCAAACTTTACGAAATCTCCACCACCTTTCCAGAATTCATAACTTAGATTGGCGAATTCTTTTGGTTTTAACCCGATTTTTGGTTTGATAATAGTTCCTAAAATTGGACGATTTTTTATTCCCAAATATTTTTTTAAATTGTGAATTGTATAAGTTGGACCGTCGTGTCTTTTTAATAATGCTGGTGGAAACCAAACATCTAGTAATTTCAAGGCATCAACTTCACCCATTCCAAAAACATTTCCAACAATGAAAGTTAGAATATTTTGAACATTGCCTCCTCGATCAAAAATGTCGATTGGATAGGCGATACGAACCAAATTTTTCTTCTTATCAATTTGATAAACAAGCGCATTTAAATTGTCAGAAAATTCCGTTGCCGTTCCGACGCGCATGTTTGAACCGGTTGATGATTCTGCTGCAACTTCTGTTGCCGAATCTTCAATCGAAATTCCTTTCGAAGGAACAAGATGAAAAACAGCCAACAAATATTTATTAGACTGCATGAGCTTCTTTTCGTTTAGATGA
>JBAYNL010000070.1:0-6430 GCA_041678805.1 Candidatus Altimarinota bacterium
ACGAAAACGGTATCTTTCAAAGAAACAGTCTCAGTTAATGAGGGACTTTTAGTAGGAGATTCTTTGTCTGTTAATTGATCAGCAATAGCTCCCGATTGACTACCTAAAGCCATCCCGGTTGTCGATTGGAGTTTCATTTGTTCAAATGATTTGCGAGTATATGCACCAAATTTACCATCACATCCTTTTGAAGAATCAGTTTCGGGGAAACCAAGTTTTTTTTGAAGATTAAAAATTCCCAAAGATAAACTTTTATCATCTTTATGATCTATTGAAATTTCAAAAGGAGCACTTCCGAGGGTCTTAACAAAATCTTCAATATTCATACCATTATTTTCTAGATAAGATCTCGTATAAGAAGCTCTAAGATTAGCACTTTTTTCAATTGTTGATCTTAAATCCTGTTGATGACCTTCTAGAGATTCTCCGGAGTTAGCCATAATAAATTTTTAAAATATCTCAAAATTATAGCATGTACATATATAAAAGTCATCGTCAAAATAATTCTAAAAACATTTAAACAATCTTCTTAGAATTAAATATTTAACCCCTTTTTTCTCTCTTTCTCTCGTTTTCCGTTAGCAGTTTTTTACGGAGACGAATATTTTTTGGAGTAATTTCTACATATTCATCATCCTTAATGTATTCGATAGCGCGTTCCAGATTCATGTCTATCGGAGTAACTAAGGTAAGAGCTTCGTCAGTTCCTGAAGAACGAATATTTGTAAGTTGTTTATTCTTTGTAGCGTTTACAATAATATCTTGTGGATGACAATGTTCACCAATAATCATTCCTTCATAAATTTCAGTCGCCGCTGTGACAAATAAAGGTCCCCTTTCTTGTAATTTCCAAAGAGAATAAGCCATTGTAGCGCCTGTTTCTCCGGAGATCATTGATCCCACAGTTCTCTTTGCAATTGGTCCAGTATAAGGCCCGAAATGATCGAGTGAATGATATAAAGTTCCTTCTCCTCTTGTTAAAGTCAAAAATGCAGATTGAAATCCAAGTAGTCCACGAGTTGGGATCAAAAATTCCATAGTTGTATGTCCATTTTCAGATTTTAAACCTTGCATTTGACCATGACGAGTAGACATCATTTCAATAACCTTTCCAGAAATATCATCTGGAACATTTACAATCGCATATTCAATTGGCTCATGTTTCTTGCCATCTATTTCACGCATCAAAACTTTTGGTCTGGAAATCTGTAATTCATATCCTTCACGTCTCATATTTTCAATCAAAACAGAGATATGCATTTCACCTCTGCCGTACACACGCATCGCATCACTATTCGGAACCCTTTCAATCTTCAACCCCACATTAGTCTCTATTTCTCTTTCCAGTCTTTCCTTTAAATGACGTCCTGTTACGTATTTGCCTTCTCTCCCCGCGAATGGTGAAGTATTCACCATGAAGTCGATTTCAAGAGCAGGAGGATCAATCTGAATCGCTGGTAAAGCCTCTGCATTTTCATCAGTCGTAATAGTTTCTCCTACAGCGATATCGGGAATTCCGGCAATCGTTACGATATCTCCAGCTTCAATCTCGGGAATATCAAGTCTGTTTAATCCTTTGAATGTAAAAACTTTACTAATTTTTGCTTGGCGTCTTACTCCATCATGACCAATCACTGTCACATTCTTATTATCTGAAATTTTTCCTTCAAAAACTCTGCCAATAGCCATACGCCCAAGGAAATTATCATAATTCAGAGAAGCAGGCTGCATACGGAAAGGCTTTGTAGTATCAAATGCCGCCGGTTTTACATTTTTCAAAATAAAATCAAGCAGGGGAGTAATATCTTTTTTCTCATCGGTGAGATGATTGATCGCAATTCCTTCACGCGCAATAGTGTAAATATAAGGGAAATCTAACTGTTCATCACTTGCTCCGAGTGCCGCAAAAAGATCAAAAGTTAGATCAACAACTTTATCAGGACGAGCCATCGGTTTATCAATTTTATTAATCACAACAAGCACTTTTAAGCCCAATTCAAGAGCCTTTCTAAGTACAAATTTAGTTTGAGGCATTGGTCCCTCATAAGCATCAACAAGCAATAAGGTCGCATCTACAGTTCTTAGCATGCGTTCCACTTCTGATCCAAAATCGGCATGGCCAGGAGTATCGACTATGTTGATTTTTGTGCCTTTATAGCTGATTGCAGCGTTTTTCGCATAGATTGTAATCCCACGTTCTCTTTCCAAGGCATTGCTGTCCATTACGCACTCCTGAACGTGCTGATAGGACTCAAAAGCTCCTCCAGCCTTAAGAAGGGCATCAACAAGGGTTGTTTTGCCGTGATCTACGTGCGCTATGATGGCTATATTGCGAATTTCCATATAAATATTTCTAAACTCAGATCGCAACGATTCTACATTGAAATAGCTTTAAGGCAAGGGAAAAAGTGATAATTCCTAATTAAAACAAAAAGCCTTATAAATAAAAAAACTCTCCGGAGTAACAGAGAGCTTATTGTTCGTATTGTGGAGGCGAATTGTCTACGGCAGTTAGCTCGCAATCCCCATCCCACAATATCTACGACGACACAAAGATAACACGGCTAGGAGTTTTTGGCAATAGCAAGTTTCTAATGAAATCCAAAAGAGAATAAAACTTTCAGATTTGACATTTAAAAGATCCCTAGTAAACTTGCAGGCAACCTATTCTTTCATTATGGCGTCGTCCCTACAAGACAGCTTCAAAAAACTAAAGGAGAAAGTCCTCGAAAAAAGGCCTGTTTTAAAGGAAATTCTAAATAAGCGTGGTGATAAAAATCTTTTTGATTACGCCAAAGAATATATCAGTGTAAATCTCAATAATCCGATTCGTTTCAGACAAGATGAACTTATCGGAACTTTTAAAGAAGAAGTTGCAAAAAGACTGGGAGATGAAGTTGCTGAAGGGGCGGCCCGCCAGCTCGAAAACTATTACTTTGTTTCGACCACAGACCACCATGGCCCGCTTCTCCATCCTTTCTTTATCAACGGAAATTTGGCAGAGGCCGCCCCTTATTTCGAAATGGCGGATCCGCTTCTTAAATATGTAGTTGTACTCCCTTGCGCCAACATTTCTCTAAATAACTCTTCATATCCTCGCGGAATTATTTTCAATAGTTGCAAAAATGGTGTCATGAAGACCCATCGTATCCCATTTTTCCCCGCGAATATGCGTCTTTGCCCTGTTTACAATTTTCGCCCATATACTAAGGAGGATATGGATAGAGCTCGCCAATTTTTAAGAACTGAAGTTGCAGATAATGATTTGCCGCAAGAAGAAGCCGATAAAGTTTCGAAAATTATCGATGAAGTTTATGACCAAGATGAGATATACGCTTGTGATAATTATTCTGACCAAGTTACCAAAACTAATTTCAAGATTTGGAAAAAGTTTTTTGGATCATCTGCCGATAAATCTCCAGATTTAATTTATATCGAACAAGAAGCAGTAGTCGCTCGTTTGTTAATTAAATATCATATTCATGGAGATTCCACGATCACACATGTCCTTTTTGATGACAATTATGATTCCCTTGTAGAACAATATTTTGATGACATTCAAGGAGCATTTTCCAAAAAATCTAAATATGGCACATACCTATTTTGGGCCTTACCAAAGGGTGCAAAATATCGTATTCAACTTTGGAAAGAGGGGAATAAATTAGTTTCCGAAGATCGTTCATATGAAATAGAGCTCACCCCCGAAAAGGTTGAAGAAGCTTTAGAAAAAAAAGAATTGATTCCTAGTATGATGCTAACTTTTATAGTTCTTTCTTTTTATTATGGTTTAAAATGTTTAGGAGGATTCAGTCAGGTAAACTATCTGACATTTATGAAAAACGCCTATATCAAAATGCAAACCGAAAGAGGAAATTATCGCAGTATCGAAGTTTGCGCGCGTGCTCAGACTAAGGAAATTGGAGGTGATTTTACAATCACTTTTATCAAGGGACCAAATGGTGAAATGCTTCCAGCCACAGGTATTGATCTGATCCTTTATGGAGATGAAAATACTTGGCCAACTCTCATGGAGGAATCAAAAACAATCGCTTTAGACGAAGCCATTAGCCCCATGATGCCAGAATTCTACAGCATCATTTACCCTGAAGTAGATCGTGATCCAGAGCTCTCCAAGATCACTTCTACGGATATCACTAAACTCATTAAGTTAGACAGCAAAATCAAGGCTTGCTGCGAAATTAGAAATCACACAGCTTAATCTTTTTTAATATTCATCATTATTTCTGATATAATCCATCCGATCATTTTCTTATAATTTTTTAATCTCATTTTATGAAAAAGTTTTTTGCAACGATTTTGCTTTCAGTCCTTTTTTCAGTAGTTATTATCAACACTGCTTTTGCTGAAATCATGCTTTTCGTAGGAGATGGCTGCTCTCATTGTGCGAATGTTGAAAAATATATGCAGGAAAATAATGTCTTAGGCCGTTTGCCTGTAAAAGTTTACGAAGTATGGAATCATCCAGAAAACCAGCCTATCTACCTTCAAAAGGCCGAAGAAGTAGGCTATACGGGACAAGGAGTTCCCCTAATGGTTGATGGTCCTCATTACGAAGTAGGCGATTATCCGATTATTAGCTATTTTACAGATTTATTAGAAAAGCAAACATCTAATGCCACTTCTAAATTGGAAGAAGAATCGACTCCTGTTATTCCTGAAGAAATAGCTGTTCCTGCAATAACCATTTCTGAAGAAGTTCATCCGGAAATTGCCAAAGGTGGAAATACTATGGCTAAAGATGATTCGGTAGAACTAAATGAAATCATTGAAGAAAAAACAGACGCTGGTGAAAAATCAGAATTAAAAGATCCATCTACTCTCTACAATGCCGCAAATGGCGTAGATGTCACAAATAGCGCCGAAAAGAAAGAAGAGCTATTCCTAAAATCGCCCCTATTCTATGGAATAGTTGGTTTTGTAATAGTGGATATAATTATCGCACTTTACATCATCAAAAGGAGATAATTATTCAAAAGAGATCTCGACTTCTTCTCCGGTTTTTGGCTTAGATACGTCATCGTATCCATTTTGACTAAGCGCCTCAGAAAAAGAATCTCTCTGCTTGTCTTCACCATGTACCAAGAAGATCTTTTTCAATTTTTTGATTCTTCCGATGTATTCCAATAAGTCACTACGATCAGCATGGGCAGAGAAGGCATCCATTACAAATATATCAGCTTTAACATTATGAGCCTCCCCAAAAATATTTACATTTTTTTCACCATTTACCAACTTTCTTCCCAAAGTATTGGCGGCCTGATATCCGATAATAAGCACTGTATTTCTACGGTCTTCAATATTATTTCTCAAATGATGCAAAATTCTACCATGTTCACACATTCCAGATGCGGAAATAATAACCATAGGCCCTTTTTTGTCATTCAGTCCTTTTGATTCATCCACGCTACTCGTGTATTTCAAACTCTCAAATCCAAATGGATCATCTCCAACGTTCAAAAATTTCTCATAAGTATCTTTATCAAAACATTCCGGATTAGCTCTAAAAACCTCAGTTACATTAGTAGACAAAGGACTATCTACGTAAATTGGGATTTCTGGAATAGCTTTCTTTTTATGAAGAATATTCAAGTAATAAATAACTTCTTGAGCACGTTCCAATGCGAATGAAGGAATAATTAATTTTCCACCTTTTTTACAAACATCATTCACGATCACTGCCAAATCTTGCTCAATAGTTTGTAAAGCGGCATGTAAACGATTTCCGTAAGTACATTCACTGATTAAGATATCGGTCTCTGGAATTGGTTGAGGATCACGAAGTAAAGGCAATCCTCTTCTTCCAAGATCTCCTGTAAAACAGACTCTCAAATATTTCTTTTCTTTCTTGTCATAGAAAATTATATGAACCAAAGCTGATCCCAAAATATGACCTGCATCATAAAATGAAACAACCATTCCTTCCGTTACGGAAAAGCTTTGTTCATAACTTACAGGCTTAAAATATTGCAAAGTTTTTTCAGCATCTGCAACGCCATAAATTAGACCTTGTTCTTTTTCAGTTTCTTCTTGCGATTGAGATTTTGATTTTCCACCTTTTTTAGCACTTTTCTTTTTGGCTTTTTCCTTTAACCACTCAACTTCCCTCTCTTGGATATATGCGCTATCCATTAGCATATAATTGCAAAGATCACGAGTAGCATTAGTACAGTAAATAGGGCCACAAAATCCTTGTTTTACGAGCACTGGTAATGCTCCGCTATGATCGATAT
The DNA here is from genome assembly GCA_041678805.1 of Candidatus Altimarinota bacterium. Classification (GTDB taxonomy): domain Bacteria; phylum Patescibacteriota; class Gracilibacteria; order UBA1369; family LOWO2-01-FULL-3; genus CAINDQ01. Next base: position 6,252 of record JBAYNL010000070.1, read on the forward strand.
GAGCATGAGAAAGGATCACGGCATCAAGCTCTTTTGGATCAAATAGAAAATGAGTATTTCTTTCATACTCTTCGTCACGTTTTCCTTGGAACATTCCACAATCAAGAAGAATTTTTTTCCCATTGAATGTGATCAAGTGTCTAGAACCGGTAACGTCTCCCCCTGCCGCACCAGCAAAT
>JBAYNL010000071.1:0-6399 GCA_041678805.1 Candidatus Altimarinota bacterium
AATTCCTTAACAAATGTATTATTTACTTTCATTTCTAAAAAATTAAATATCTTAAACACGCGCATTATACCAGAATAAAATCAGCAAACAATTATTTACTTAACAACTCTCAATTGCTATAATCAGCATTGTTATGCGGAAAATACCAACCACAACAAAGCCTCAATGAAAACCAAGATTCACTCCTCAAAAAAAAGAATACTAATTATTTTAATTTTATTAATCATTTCCTTAACTGGCATTCTAATTTACTATTTTAGACCAATTCAAGTTGCTGAAATTTTAGAAGGAGACAAAGATTGCGTCGTTTTAATTCATGGATTTTTAAGAATGCCCACAGCCATGGGAGATATGGCTAAATTTTTAAACGAAAATGGATATCGCACCATCAACATCGACTATCCTTCACATCAATACGACATTGGAACAATCGCCAATAAATTCCTAAAACCAGCTATTCTTGGATACTGCCCAGAAAAAAATCGAAAAATTCACTTCGTTACTCATTCTCTCGGAGGATTAATTTTGAGACACTATCTAGTAGACAACCAGCCCGAGAATTTAGGACGAATTGTCATGATCGCTCCTCCAAACAAAGGAAGTGAATTAGCTGATCTATTAAGCGAGACCCCTCTTGCAAAAGACCTTTTAGGCCCAATTCTCACGGAACTTACAACTCAAATCAAAGAGCTCCCCTCATCCATCAACATTCCAGGAATCGAAATAGGAATCATCGCAGGAACTCGTTCCACTAATCCCATTACTGGAGAATTAATTCCCGGAAAAGATGACAGCACCGTTTCAGTAGAGAGCACCAAGTTAGACAACATGACAGACTTCATCGAAATCGCAACTGGCCATACCTTTATTGTTGATCAAAAAGAAGTCAAAGAGGCAACTTTGAATTTCTTAAATACAGGGAAATTTAAAAAATAATTTTAATCCTGCATAAATAAACAAAAAGCCCTTCCTTTCCAAGAAGAGCCTTTTGAATATCTGATTATTTTCAACTCTTAGTTAGCATCCAATCTTATTTGATGATCATCATTTTCATCATCGTCAGCCTCATCATCAGCCACATCCCCATCTTCATCATCAACCGTATCATCAGCTGGATCAGTATCGTCATTTACATCATCAGCTGAGGCATCTACTGAATCCTCAACTTCAACAGGCTTTTCTACACACTTATCTTCCGTAAAGCTATATCTCAATTTTTGCTCCTTACATGCTTTCATTTCTTCTTTAACAGCATCTTTATTCTCTTTGAAAGCATCATGAGACGCCTTTATTTTGGCCTGAAATTCTGCTCTATTAGCTTTTTGAGCTTCCTTTACGGTAGACCAAAACTCCTCTCGCATCGCTTTAATCTCTTCTTCCGTAGATCCAGCCTCTTCCATTGCCTTCAACTCCGCTTTAAAGGAATCAATTTCACTCTTAATAGACTCTTTCTCTTCCTTAAACGCAGTTAAACCTTCAACAACCATTCCCTTTACCTCTTCCGTATAAGCAGCCTTATCTAATTTTCTAACAAGAATTGATCTATAAATATTTTCAGAAACTTGTGCTCTAGTCAGCTCACCTGTTGGAACATAATTTCCACTCTCATCTTCTTCTAGTAAACCTTTTTCCAACGCAACACAAACATATTTTCCATACCATTCAGCAGCTTCTGTATCTTTAAAAAGATCTCTATTACAAGTTTCTTTATTCTCAGCAAAACCCTGAGATTCAATAGTCATCTTAATAGCCTGAGCTTTATTTATACGACTTTCAGGCTTAAAAGATCCATCTTCTAACCCTTCAACCCAACCTACTTCTTTAGCATAACAAACATATGGAGCAAACCATTGTTCTTGCACATCAGTAAAACAATTTTTGTATTGAGCAGGATCAGGAGTAATACCCTGTCCCTCAACCAAAATCTTCATAAGCTGAGCCCGATTTAACTTCTCATTTGGCTTAAAAGATCCATCAGCATACCCTCCAATCACTCCAGCATCCTTAAGAAAAGAAATTGCTTGAGAATTTTTGTGACCTAAAGCCACATCATTGAAATTCGCACTAGCAGTTAGAGCAGTCCCCACCGCCATCATGCAAACTAACACCACAGTCATGATTTTTTTCATGTACATTGAGATTAAAGAAATAAAAATAATTCATCAGTTAATACAACCATTGTAAAAGAATATTACACTTTTTCGTATAAAATTCCTCTGTTTGATGTTGCTATAAATAAAAAATGTTTAGTCATTAAGCCCCTTTTTTGAACCCTAAACTTTTTTCGGATAAACAACCGAAAGAATCAATGAAGCACCTAACGCAAGCAAAATAATAACAAGAGAAACTATTGAAGAGATATGAATTCCAAAAATTGCCACAAGCATTTTCAAGCCGATAAATACCAAAATAAAAGACAATCCTTTTTGCAAATGATGGAAACGATGTAACACATTTTCAACTAAGAAAAATAAAGCCCTGAGCCCCATCACCGCAAATATGTTTGACGTAAAAACGATAAATGGATCCTGCGAAATCGAAAATGCCGCAGGAATAGAATCCACTGCAAACAAAATATCAGTAGTCTCAACCAACAAAACAATCATAAAAAGCACCGTAAAACAAAGTTTTCCATTTTCCCTTACGGTAAAATTTCCACCATGATGATTTGTCGAAAATCTTAAATATTTTTTAGCAATTTTAAAGATTCTATTATTTTCAAAATCAATACTTTCATCTTTCTTATCATTAAATAATTTTATTCCCGTATAAATCAAAATCACTCCAAAAACGTATAAAATCCAGTAGAATTGAGAAATAATCACCGCCCCGGCAGTAATAAATATTCCACGAAAAACTATCGCTCCCAAAATGCCCCAAAACAATACCTTATGATGATATTTTTCTTCCAAATTAAAGAAAGTGAATAACAACATAATCACGAAAAGATTATCCACTGAAAGCATTTTTTCCGTTAGATAAGCACTTAAAAACTCTGCCGATTTTTCAGGACTAACAAAAGCAAATACCAAGCCCGCAAAAACAAGCGACAATACAATCCAGAAAATAGATTGCAAAAGAGCCGTTTTAAAACTAACGACATGTGCCTTCCTATCAAAAAAACCTAGATCGATAACCAAAAATCCCAAGATAATAGCCCCAAAAACTATAAACAAATAACCTTCAGCACTCATATTTTATTATTAAAATAACTATACTTTCCTTTTAGAATAATACAAAGTCGCAAACAAAGTCGTCACAGGCACTACCAAAACAAGTCCAATACTTCCAACCAAAGTTCTAATAATTTCCTCTGCAATGATCTCAATGGTAATAGTTTTCAAAAAGGGCTCTGCATGATCAATAAAAAGTAAAAGCAAAGGCATCGAAGCCCCAGCATAAACCAAAACCATAGTATTCACCATTGAGGCAATATGATCTTCCCCCACCGCCATCGAACGACGATACAATTCTCCAAACTTAATTTTTTCTTTCGCCTGTTTTAATTGTTGAACAATCGCAACTTGAGAAATTGCTACATCGTCCAGCACTCCCAACATACTCAAAATTACTCCAGCAAGCACAAGTCCCCTGAAATCAATTTTTCCAATTGCCGCCATACTTAAAAAAGAGGCATCCTCAGAAGCCAATCCGGTAATATTCCCAAAATCAATCAACAAAGAAGCAGCTGCTCCAACAGCAACCAAAACAACTACTGATCCAGTCATCGCAATAATAGTTTTTCGATTAAATCCATGTGAAGAAAAATAACTTCCTGGAATTATAAAAACAGATCCCAAAACAGCAGCCCATACAGGAGAAACACCACTAAGAACTAAAGGCAAAATCAACTTAAACAAAACAACAAAAGAAAACACCAACCCCAAGATAGATCCAACACCACGCCATCCTGCAACCAAAACAATACTTCCAATAAAAACTAAAAATAGAATCAATAAAACGTCTGACCTATCATAATCCGAAATATAATAAGTACTTTGTTTTATATCATGAGCAATCATTACTTTATCTCCTTTCTCAAATCCCCTCTTATTTAGACGATTCGTATTGTCCTCTTCCACTACAATCTTTTTCCCTTCATTCGCCCCTTCTAATAATTGAACTTCCACATTTTGGACATCAGCATCCATATTAGAAATAGAGACAATTTCCGCTTTCAAAGATTCCTGAGTTTTATCATCACTCCCAGGAATAACTGTAGGAGAAACCAAGAAAACCGTAATTACAAATGGAACAAGCAATAAAATTCCCAAAAATTTATCTCCATTTTTAAACATAAAACTTACTGATTAATTAAGCACTCAATTCAGAGCAGGCAGATTATACGCTTACCCATAAAATGGCACAAACAATATTCCCTATTCTTTTCAATCATTGATTAAAAGAAAAAAAGGCATACACTCAAAAGATGGATAATATCTAATAAACGACAAACCACTTCCATGCATAAAAAAATTCACATCCTCGCAATTACCATAACAGGAATTATAGCCGCATTTTTGCTATGCATCCCCGGCACAAGAAGCTACCTCACAAGCGTTATTTCATCAATCAAAGATAAATGTCAAACAACACAAACAACAACATTCATAAAATCATATCGCCTCAAAGAGAAATCTGATACTTACAGCATAGTACAAACTTCAGACGGCGGATTTGCAATCACGGGACATACCGTTAATCCAAGCGAATTATGTGGATACAGTATGTTTTGGATTAAAACAGACGGCAACGGGAGTAAAGAATGGAGCAAACTTTTTAATAATTGCAGTTCAGATGGCTATGCAATTACACAGCTAACAGATGGAAATTATGTCGCAGCCGGCCAAGTAAGCGGCGAATTTAGAACAATTAATGAACAATTAGACCTTGAAGGACAAGGCGACAATTTTGTAATAAAACTTAATGAGAAAGGGAATCCTATTTGGACAAGGACAGTAAGCCAACAAAGCACAGACACCCCCGCCAAACTTTCCCCTACAAAAGATGGAGGATTTATAATGTCCGGATCAACAGGAAAATTAGTCGGACAGGCAGATGTTGCCGATATAATGCACATGATGTTTTTAGGGAATTTTGACACCAATGGAAATACCAATTGGCTTAAAAAAATTGACGCCGACGAACAACATGAAATCAAATTCGCAGAACAAACTTCAGACGGCGGTTATATTTTAATCGGCAATATCAAACTCGTAAAAGAAAATAATCAAGACGTCCCCGCCCTCGTGAAATTAAATAAAAACGGAGCATATGAATGGGCCACCGGACTAGAAAGCGTGTCACTTGAAATCCCAAATTTGATCATGAACCCTGACGGAAAAAGTTTTAAAGTCGGGACCCCTAACAAAATGCATCTACCATTCGGGAACTTTTTCACCGCCGAACAAACCAATGATGGTGGATATATAGCTTTGGGAACATTCTTTTCAACGACATTGGCATCAGATGAGATTACCGAATTAGTGAAAAATGCTGGTAAAGAATTAAATTTTGTAGCCGTTAAAGTAGATTCAAAAGGCAAATTGAAATGGGCAAGAACTCTCAAACTAAAAAAATATCTGGAAGATCCAATAATAGAAAAAACAAAAGACGGAGGATACGTAATCATGGGAAACAGTACCGTTGGCGGATATATCAACGAAGATCTGCTGAAGCAAGCAGCGGAATATGAAAAAATGATGGACAATTATTATGCCACATACCCCATTATGAGTCCTGAAACCCCAGAATCCAAAAAAGCTTTAAAAGAAATCTCAGACGAAATCGAATCTTGGCAATCCACACAAGGATTTAGAAATATCGTGTTAGTAAAAACAGATTCAAACTTTAAATATCAATGGGGAAAAACCATTGGTGGGACAAAAGATTTGGATGGTTATGACGTCATTCAAGCCGCCGATTCTGGATATGCAATAGCCGGAACATGGCACACTGGAATCAAACGAAAAGTCCTCGGCTCATGGCAGGAAACAACCGAAGCAATGATTCTAAAACTAGATGCTAACGGAAATTTGGGCAACAATAACGGACTAGTAAAAGACTTCAAGGATGTCGAAAAAAGCGACGTCAGTTCTTACATTGTTACAGACAATCTAAATTCACCAAAATTGATAGTAGAATATCCCATGGACAATATCATTAGAACAATTAATGTAAGCGATAAACAAGGAGTAACCACCACCACCTCAGAAGCAAAAACTTATGATATTGAGGCCTGCAACACAACAAGCAAAGATAATGACCCAGTAATTATTACAAAAACACGAGCTGTAATGAAATATGCCGAAACCAAAGAAGTAGAAGCCGTAAGCCCAAAAGGAAAAATAATAAATGATGAACTAATGCCTGTGTTAAAAGGGATCTTCAATAATGAAG
>JBAYNL010000072.1:0-6379 GCA_041678805.1 Candidatus Altimarinota bacterium
AGCTACACCCCGAAGATCATAAGGAAGAGCCTTTGTGATTTTTACTTTGTAGAATTGATTTAATTCTAATTGTTGTTTTGATTTTACAATTATATTCCCATCTATTTCTGGCGAAAAACGCTGACTTCTTCCAATATAAACTTTCTTTTTAGGATCGTAATTTTCGATCAATACTTTTTGAAATTTTCCAATTAATTTTTTAGCGTTATTGCTAGAAATTTTTTGTTGTAAAAGCATGATTTTTTTGCGACGTTCTTTTTTTATTTTTGCAGAAATTTGATTTGGCATAACTCCTGCATCAGTGCTTTCTTCCTGTGAATATTCGAATACCCCAACGTGATCGAATTCGATATTTTTTACGAATTTTTCGAGATTTTTGAAGGCTTTTTCAGTTTCACCAGGAAACCCAACAATAAGACTTGTTCTGAATGTAATATTTGGAATAATTTTCCTGATGTGAGCTATTTTTTCAACTGTTTTTTCGACAATAAAAGGTCTACGCATAGCCTTTAAAACATCAGCGTCTCCGTGCTGTAAAGGGATATCTAAGTATTTACAAATTCTGGAAGATTTGGCCATTAAATTTAAAAGTTCGTCATCAATTCTTTCTGGATAAACGTATAAAACTCTCACCCAAAAATCTTGATTGATTGATGATACTTTTTGTAATAATTCAGTAAGTGATTTTTTGCCGTATAAATCCATTCCGTAATAGCCACAATCCTGTGCCACCAAAATAATTTCTTTTACTCCTAATGATAAAAGTTCTTTTATTTCAGTAAGAATTGATAACATTGGACGACTACGGAAATGGCCTTTTAGCTTTGGGATAAGGCAAAAACTACATCTATTGTCGCAACCTTCCGCAATTTTTACATATGCAAAACTGCGAGGAGTAATAAGTGTTTTTCCTGGCATGTCGAGATATTGAAGAGGCTCTTTTGATACAGCAAAAACTTTTTTATTTTTTTGCACCTCTTTGAGAATTTCACCAATTTCAGAGTAATGTTGTCCACTGACTACTGCAAAAAGTTGAGGATATTTTTTAAAAATTTCTTTATTTAATTGTCCAGAAAGACATCCAGTCAAAATAACTTTTTTATTCTTTAATTCTTTTAAATTTTCATAAGCTTCATCTCGCGCAACCTTCAAAAAAGCGCATGTATTAAGCAATACTAGCTTTGAGTCTTCCACATTTGCAATCTCATAATTGGCTGGCAATTCTGCAAGTAAAGACTCTGTATCAGCTGTATTTTTTGGACAACCAAGAGTGATTACTCCAATTTTATTTTTCATGATTTTAACTTTTTAAATGGTTCCTCCTTAGTAAAATCGGGCACTAACATTTCCACACTTGTCAGATCTTGAAGCCAACCGTTTTCAAATTCAAGTCTTTTTAGATGTTTTTGAATTTTGGACCATTCTTCTTTAGTAAGTTGGCGATTTATTTCGGGATATTTTGCGGCGTTATATAAAGGACTATATTGGCTCATTAGGCTCAAATGCATGCGGTTATCGAGTTCAGCTAAAATTTCAAGCGCTTTATAGCTATTTTCTAAATTGTTGGGCAAAACAAGGTGTCTAACTATTACCCCTTTATATGCAATATTGTTGTGAATTTTTAAATTACCGACTTGATAGAACATTTCGTTGATAGCTTTTTTTGCGATTTCCGGATATTTTTTGATGCCAGAATATTTTTCGCCGACTTCTTCTATTCCATATTTAAAATCAGGGAGATAAATATCAACGATTCCTTCTAAACTTTTGATCATTTCGACAGACTCATACGCATTGCTATTCCAAATCACGGGAATATTTAGGCCTTTGGTTTTGGCTTTTAGGACGGCTTCCTTGATTTGCTTGCTCCAAATTGTGGGAGTTACTAAATCTATGTTTACGGCGTTTTGTGCCTGTAAATCAAGCATTATTTCGGCTAGTTCTTCTATTGAGTATTCTTTGCCGATATTTTCTTGTGAAATTTGATAATTTTGGCAAAAAACACAATGCAAATGACATCCTGAAAAGAATATTCCCCCCGCTCCTTGGGCCTTATTGCCAACCAAAGGGGGCTCTTCTCCAAAATGTTTTCCAACCCAAGCTATTTTTACTTTGTCTTTCTGCATGCGACCAATTTATACTGAGAGCATGAAAATCGCAATTATTGGAGCAGGACCGGCTGGGATCTTTACAAGTTACTTCTTGAAAAATTTTGAAGGAGAAATTGTCTTGTTTGAACAAAATAGATATATTGGGGAGAAATTAAAACTAACAGGAGGGGGAAGGATGAATGTAACGAATAAAGTTTTTTCCGTGGAAGAATTTTCTTCTTCGAATAAAAATTTGTTGAAAAATTTATTTAAGAATCCTTGGATTAAAAATCGTGAAAAATTATTTAAAGAATTGGGCATTGAATACAAGTGGGATGACAACAGGGCTATTTTGGCTAGCGAAAGCGCTCTTGACGAAGTAGAGAGACTTACCAACTTACTTGGAAAACAGAAAAATTTGAAAATTTTTACCAAGTGTGAAGTCACAAATGTAAAAAAATCTGAAAATAAATTTGTTGTGGAATTTGAAAATCAAAATTTAATTAAAGAAGATTTTTTTGATGCAGTGATTATTACAAATGGAGGAATGTTTAGAATAAAACGACCAGGGGATTACAAAAAAATGTATAAAATTCCTTTAGAATTAGGACATACTATTACCGAGCTAGAACCGTCCCTTTGTCCCATTATAGTGCCATATAATCCGTTTATAGTTCTTTCTGGAGTTTCATTTAAGGGAAAATTATTTTGTCCTGAAAACCAAGCCTCTATTGATGGTGATATTTTAATAACTCATACGGGGATTTCCGGTCCGGCAGTTTTGGATTTTTCTTCGATGATTAAAGGTAAAAAGATTGAATTATGTTTTATTGGAAATTTGAATGAAGAAAATTTCCAAAAAGAATTTCAAAGATTGAGAGAGAGTAAAGAGACCGTAAAAAGTTTTATTCATAAATTCTTGCCAAATAGGATTTGCGACTTCCTGATGCTAAAAAATGGCATTAAGTCTGACACTAAAATCGCCACAATCAGCAAGGAATTATTTAAGAAACTACAAAAAGATTTATTTCACTATGAACTTGTTGATGTAAAATTAATGGATTATCAATTTGCTTGGACGACAAAGGGAGGAATTCCTTTGAATGAAATAAATGTTTCCACTCTTGAATCTCGTTTACATAAAAATCTTTATTTTGCAGGAGAAGTTTTAGATGTTAATGGGCTTTGCGGTGGCTACAACATAAGCTTTGCGGCGATTTCCGGTAAAATAGTCAGTGAAGCTATTATGAAAAATCAAAATGATATTTAAATTATGAAAATAAAAAGAAAAAAATTATTGATAGCAATTATTATTGGAATTGTTGTTATGTATATTTTTTTAATTCCAATTTTAATTTTTAAATTTAATAAATCTGATATTTTTTATAAAACTAGCGATATTGAAAAACTTTATGACGTCGGTATCGTTTTTGGGGCTGGAATAAAGCAAAATGGCGAGCCCTCCGATGTCCTGAAGGATAGACTAAAAACCGCTAACAACTTGTATAGAGATAATAAAATCGTGAAAATTTTAGTTTCTGGAGACAATAGATTTGAAAATTACAACGAACCGGAAGTGATGAAAAATTATTTAGTAAATAATTTAGGGATCGAAGAAAAAAATATTATCGTAGATTATGCGGGCAGAAGAACTTATGATACTTGCATTAGGGCTAGAAAAACCTGGGGAATAGAAAATGCCATACTAATCACTCAAGAATATCATTTACCGAGGGCTCTTTTTACATGTAAGACTCTGGGCATTGAAAGCATTGGTTTCTCGGCTACTTTGCAGCCATATGTTAAAGATGCGTGGTTTAATTTAAGAGAATTTGCCGCACTCCACAAAGCTTTTTTGGATGTATATGTTTTACATCCAGACTATATTAAATAATTTCTTGGGATCGACACATCACATTATAGTGATGGCCAAATTCCCATAAAGAAAGCTACCAATAAAACCCCTGCTGATACTGCTGCTCCAATAGCATACAATAATGATTTTTTATTTTTCTTAGTGATTAATCCCACGATAGAAAATGCAAATGCTGGAACAAAATAATATGAAAAATTTACCAACTCTGTTTCGCTGTAGTCATCAAATTTGATGCCATAAAAATATACTACTGCAATAATTGCCGCTGCTAAAACTACGAAATAGGGAATTGGTGACGTTCCGTTTTCCTCATAAGGCACAGGATTTTCCATGTTTTTATAAAATTAATTAATAGATTATTTGGTCGGGGTGGCGGGACTTGAACCCACGACCTCACGCACCCCATGCGTACGCGCTAGCCAACTGCGCTACACCCCGAGATGTCGTAATTATATCATAAAAAAAACACAGTGCTTAATATAAACACTGCGTTTTTGTAGAGTTGCAAATTCGCAAAAAACTATTTGCGTTTTTTTGCTGTCTTCTTTACAGCTTTCTTTACAGCCTTCTTTACTACTTTCTTGGCTGTTTTCTTTGCAACCTTTTTTACGGCTTTCTTTACTACTTTCTTTGCTTTTTTCTTTGCTGGCATGAGAGACGTTGGTTAGATATCTAATGCGTCTTCACTTTATTCTTAGTGAAAAATACTGTCAACGTATTAGCTGATTTCCAAGCCATTTTTAGTTGCATCAATTTTTATTTTTGCTCCTTCTTCAATTTCATTATTGATGATTTTGACAGCAAGCGTGTTCTCTATCTCCTCTTGTATAAGCCTTTTTAAAGGCCTTGCACCAAATAATTTATCGTATCCTTTTTCAGAAATATATTCACAAGCTTTTTCTGTTACATTTAATTTTATGTTTTGTTTTTCTAATCTGCGCGCAAGATTTTCAATTTGAATTTTTGCAATTTTTTTAATTTCTTCTTGTTTTAATTTGTTAAAAATAATTACGTTATCAATTCTATTTAGAAACTCTGGCTTGAAAAATCCCTTCAATAAGCCATTAATCTTAACATCCAATGCAGTATTCTCTCCTTTGAATTCTAAAATTTCCTGACTTCCAATATTTGAAGTCATAACAATAATTGTATTTTTGAAATTTATTTTTCTTCCTTTTGCATCGGTGATGTGTCCTTCATCTAAAATTTGTAAAAGAATATTAAACACTTGAGGATGTGCTTTTTCTATTTCATCAAACAACACAACACTGTATGGTCTTTTTCTAATTTTTTCAGCCAATTGACCTCCTTCATCATAGCCAATATAGCCTGGAGGAGAGCCAATAATCTTGGATACGCTATGTGACTCCATATACTCACTCATATCTAGTCTAATGAGTGATTTTTCATCGTTAAATAAAAAATCTGCGATCGTTTTTGCAAGTTCAGTTTTTCCAACTCCTGTCGGACCAAGAAATAAAAATGATCCGATTGGTTTATTTTCTTCCGAGATATTTGCTTTCGATCTTCTGATAACATTACTAACTGCTTTGATGGCGACTTCTTGCCCCACAACTTTCTTGGAAAGTTCCTGCTCTAGATGAAGCAGTTTCTGGCTTTCTGATGCATGTAATTTGTTTACCGGAATCCCAGTCCATTTGGAAACAATTCGTGCGATATCTTCTTCTTTTACTTCTTCTTTTAACATTCCTTCATCACCTTGAATATTTTTTAATTTTTTTTCTAGCGTCTCTATTTTTTTATTTAGTTCTGGAATTTTCCCATAAATTATTTCAGCAACTTTATCCAACTTAGATTCTCTTTCGTATTTAGAAGACTCTATATTCAAAGTGTCAATTTTGGCTTTTATCTCATGTATTTCTTCTATTATGTTTTTTTCATTTTGCCAAATAAGTTTCAATGAATTTAATTTTTCTTTGTAGTCCGCAATTTCTTTTTCAATTTTATTTAATTTTTCTTTTTCATTTTTTTCTTTCTTCAATGCTTCACGTTCAATTTCTAACTGCATAATATTTCTTTGAAGTTCATCGATCTCTGCTGGAGAACTTTCAAGATCAATTTTTAAAACCGCCGTAGCCTCATCAATCAAATCTACGGCTTTGTCAGGCAGAAAACGGTCTGTTATGTATCTGTTGGAAAGAGTGGCCGCAGCAATAATTGCTTCATCAAGAATTTTTACTCCGTGAAATAATTCATATTTTTCTTTAATGCCACGAAGTATTGCAATGGTCTCTTCCACCGATGGTTCATCAACATAGATTGGCTGGAAACGTCTTTCGAGCGCAGGATCTTTTTCAATATATTTTTGATATTCTTTTAAAGTCGTTGCTCCGATCGTATGAATTTCACCGCGAGCTAATGCTGGTTTTAGCATGTTTGAGGCATCCATTGA
>JBAYNL010000073.1:0-6296 GCA_041678805.1 Candidatus Altimarinota bacterium
CAAAATTAATAGAAAGGATTGCCTCAAGAATACAGGGATTTAGAAAAATCTGTAAAACAGGAAGCAGTAATTACAAGGGGCAGGAGGTTGTTCATTTTGATTTGGCCAAAGGAGAATCTTATTATGATCCTTCAAAATACATTGGGGGTTTCAAATATGGTCCCTTGAGATTTGTTCAAGAACTTATAATTAAGGAACTCGTCAAATTAATCAGAAGATCAAAAGATTTACGTTGTCTTGAAGATCTTCCAAAGAATACTATGGATAAGTTATTATTTCTTCAATCTGAGGGGGTATTAAAACAGAATTATTCAGCAGTCCAGGAACTGATTGGAATATATGAGTATTTTTTATGGCAATTACATAGATCTCAATATAATTATTGCCAGCAACAGAATGAAATAACTCCTGTTAATTCTGTTCAGGTTGAAGAAAAATTAAAAGCACTGCTTGCTTTAACAGATGGCGGCTTAATCTCTGATGAACTATAGCAAACTATATGTCCATGGTTAGTTATTGCTGGACATAAGGCTGTGGAGACATACTCAAAACAGAGGTTTTCCTCTTGTTAAAGCCAAAATGGAGCCACTTGTCGGATTTGAACCGACGACATGCTGTTTACAAAACAGCTGCTCTACCAACTGAGCTAAAGTGGCTAATTTTCAAAATTCCTTCCGAAAAGCAGCGAAATTCTATTTTAAATGTATACCTATGTCAATTTATTTTATTTATAGAGCAAAAATGCTATTCTTTATTGGCCTAATAATTGCTGAAAATGATTGATCTAAAATTGAAAACAAAAGAGGATTTAAGTAACCATTGCACCTTTCAAACAGGAGGCAAATCAGATTATTTTTACGAACTAAAAGATATTAAAGAATTACCTGAATTAATAAAGTTCGCAAAACAAAAACACATTCCCTACCTTCTTATCGGAAAAGGCAGCAACCTTTTATTCGACGATAAAGGATTCAGAGGCCTTGTTATCAAAAATCTTACGGAAAAAATCACATTCAAAAATAATTTCGTGACCGTCGATTCAGGAGTAGTTACAGCAAAATTAGTTCAAGAATCCCTGAAAAAAGGCTTAAGCCCACTGGAAAAATGGATGGGATTACCCGGTACAATTGGCGGAGCGGTTTACGGAAATGCCGGTTGCAACGGACTTGAAACAAAAGACATTCTTGAAAAAGCCACAATCCTAAATCCAAAAACTGGCAAGATAAAAGAAGTTCCCGTCAAATATTTTCAATTCAAATATCGCACAAGTAAATTAAAAAAGATCGGAGAAATTTTATTAAACGCCACTTTCAAGTTAAGCAAATCTAAATTATCCGCAGAAGAACAAAAAGAAGTAACGATGCAGTCAACTAAATTCCGTCTCCAAAAACAACCACTAGGCCTCTCTTCTGGATCATTTTTCAAAAATCCGTCCACCAAAAATCCAGCAGGAATGTTGATCGATAAAGCCGGTCTAAAAGGTAAAACTTTAGGAAAAACCCAAATCTCTGAAAAACACGGAAATTTTCTTTTAAACCTTGGAGGAGCCACTTCCGCCGATATTACAAAGCTCGCGAAATTAGTTAAAAGGCTTGTGAAAGCCAAATTTGGAATAGATTTACACCTGGAAGTCCAAATTTTAACCGAAAAAGGGAAACGCAAACTAATCTAAAGAAGTCCCCTAGCCTCTTGCGACAAAACGGCAGATTTGATATAATAACAACAGTACAAAAATAAAACTTATAAATAACTCAATTCCTATGAACACAAAACTAATCAAACAAATGCTTTTAGTATTTGGATTGATGGTAGGTGCGCTAGCAGTAGTTTCTTTCCTACCTGCAGTTGCAAATGCAGCTCTACTAGGAACAGGAGACAATGTTGCTTCTGTTGGAGAAGAAACAGCAAACGAAGGATCTCTTCGTACGCTAGTTTTGAGAATGGTTAACTACTTCCTAACATTTTTGGGAGTAATTGCCGTTATCATGATCATCTACGGAGGTATTACTTACGTTACAGCTGCTGGTAAAGATGAAGCAGTTGGAAACGCTAAGAAAATTATCATGTACGCTCTAGTTGGTATTATCATCGTGTTACTATCATTCGCTTTGGTAAATACAATCCTTGGCGCAGGTACAGGAACAGAAAGATAATAGAAAAGATTTATATTTAGAATCACTAGACCCCATCTTCAACGGTGGGGTCTTTTTGTAATATCTACGCCACAGCTTCCTCAATCATAGCCTTTGATTCCTGATAAACATGCTGGGCATTTTCTTTTACAATGATCTTTTTTGGAAAAACTTCTTCAATATTTTTTGCGGGAATAATTCGATGGTCATAACGTAAAAGTCCCAAAATACTCTTGGAAGTATAAAGTTTTCTAAGGGTTAAGCTTTGTGAATCAATCGAAAAATCTACCACATTACCAATGTATTCTTTCTTTTTTGTTTCCACTCTATTGTGAAAAATTCTAATGCCATTTTTTTGAACTTCGGCCACTCTAAAAATTTCTTTTCCTTCAACAATTGCATCATGAGCAGGCACTCGAATCGCCTCTCCCCAAGCCAAAATATCGATAGGCGCAACTACCAAATTTCTGCTAATGTCCACCACTAAAGCAATCAGATTTCCTCTCTCTGGATCGATCAAAACATCTCTTACAAAAGCGATTGGACGTTTGAAATCGTCATCGACCACCGGAGTCCCTAAAATGTTTGTAAATAACCTTTCCACCCCCATAGTATAAAAATTCCCTTAACAATTAGCAATTTATTATATAGAATCTCACCGCTGACCAAAAAAACAGCAAATTTGTCGGGGTGTAGCTCAGTTGGCTAGAGTGCGTGGTTTGGGACCATGAGGCCGGAGGTTCGAGCCCTCTCACCCCGACCATTAAATGGCGAGGTAGCCGATCCGTAGCCGGACCTGCCAAAGGCAGGGTAGGCGAAGGAGAACTTTCGAGAAAAACGCGAACGATCAGTGAAGCATTTTTCGCTGAAAGTTCAGGCGGACCCCATTGAAGAAAGAGTTTTAAGAAAAAAGAGGCGGACCCTGCTGGGAAAAATGCTTTTAGTAGAAAGTTTAGCTGGCCCCTATTGAACAAGAACCAATATCTCTAATCGTAAAAAAGTAAAAAAATTTTACTATTTTACAAATCACAAATTGATACCATGGTAGGGGGGCTCTATTCACTACTACCGATTGGATAAATTGATAGAAAAAAGTCCTAGTCTATAATTCCAAAAACTACTTTCAAATATTCTCCTTCTGTAAAGGCTACAATCTCAGGATGATCCATCCCATGAGTATAAGTTTCGACTATCCGCATGGTCTTATTTGCTGATCTGCCTGCCATAGAAAGCACGTATCTAAAATCAGTCATTTTTAAATGTGAAGAACAAGAACAGCTCACCAAAATCCCATTACTTTCAAGAGCCCTGAGTCCCATTTCATTAATTTTTCGATAACCAACTAATCCCTCTTCGATTTTTCGACGATCTTTTATAAAAGCTGGTGGGTCCAAAATTATTACATCAAATTCACCGGGTTTAACGGCGGCCAAATATCTTTTTACATCTTCACAAACAAATTCACATTTTCCCAGATCTAATTTATTTAGTTCCATGTTCTGTTTGGCTAATTCCAAAGCACTAGCTGAAACATCTACGCTTACCACTTTTTTAGCTCCCGCGGCCAATGCGTAAACGCTAAATCCACCAGTGTAGGAAAAACAATTAAGAACATTTTTCCCTTCAACGTATTTCGTTAAAGCAGCTCTTTTATCTCTTTGATCAAGGAAAAAACCGGTTTTTTGTCCGCTAATAACATCAACTAAAAATTTAAATCCATTTTCCAAAATAGTGACAGTTTCTGGAACTTCACCAGAAAGTAGTCCAGTCTTTTTCTCAAGTTTTTCAATCTCACGAACCTTTACATCGGATCTTTCATAAATTCCCTTTGGCTTCATGATTTTTTCTAAGGCTTTTACAATTGAGTCTTTCCAATTTTCAATTCCAGCAGTGTGAAATTGCACAACCAAGTAATCGGCATACTTATCAACAATTAAACCTGGTAAAAAGTCATTTTCGCTATTTACCAAACGGTAAGCATTTGTTTTTTTGCTCTCTACAAAGGTTTTTCGTAAATCATAAGCTTTTGAAATTCGATCAATAAAAAACTGGTCATTCACTTCTTCGTTTTTATCGTAGCTCCAAACTCTGACGGCTATTTGAGAATAAGAACTAAAATAGCCTTGGGCTAAGAAGTTGCCTTTGTCGTCAATTAGGTGAACTGGAGTACCACTGGATATGCCATCTGGAATTTTTGAAAGTGCTCCAGAGAAGATCCACGGGTGTCTCCCCAGTACAGGCCCTACACGTTCTTTTTTTACGGTTAGATTAATCATGTGCGCCAATGTTAACTATTTCCCCGCAAAAAAGCTAGGGACTCTGTAAACGCAAAAAAGAGCCCGCCATGCGGCGGGCTCTTTTAAATATCAAACTAAAAACTTTCTTACAATGCAGGAACCTCAGTTGTTGCACCTGTTGGCATTGCGCCACCAAATAACATCGCTGGGTCAAATATTGTTGCCCCTGCTGGTACTTCAACAGTTACCGCTTTATTTACATCGCTTACCATAAATGAAAAATCTAAAGTCAAAGATCCTGCTCCTTCTGGAGCGATTGTCAATTTTGTTCCAATTTTCTTCATAGTCATATTGCTGGAATCAACCCATAGATCAGCTGGAGCTTCTGTAGCACCAAGTAATGAGTCTAAATCTTTTAGTTCAGTCTCACTCATCACTTGTCCTTGAAGTTTAGCTGCCTCAGTTACAAATGTTTTTATTGCAACTTTATCCAATGATCCAACATAGTGTAAGCAATCTGATCCGCCAACACTCTCATTGCCCTCAAATTTTAAGTCTTTAAAGAACTTTGTATTTTCAATTAAAGTTTTTAAAGCTTTTTGTTCTGGTGTCATTGTTGCCTCATCTCCTCCTGTTACTGGAAGTCCTTCAAAGGCTCCTGCAGGAATAGCAATTTGCCACCATTTTCCTGTGAAAGCTGCCACCATTTCTTTTGGTACAGACTCTCCTAGGTCAGGAAGTTTAGCAAGATTTACATATACATCAGTTTGGTTCAATCTTAATTCTACTTCAACATCTTGAGATTCAGCCTTATCAATAGACATTGTTCCATCAAGTTTCATTGTGAACTGAGGTTTCTTTGGATCTTTGCTGTCAAATAATCCGCCGATTGTTCCATCAAAACTTGCATTGGCAGGAACTTGTCCTTCAGCGCCAACAACATCGCCCTTCATAGCCAACTCATAATTACCAGAAGTAACCTTAGAAAGGTTCGTCATAGCTTCCTTAATGACGTCTTCTGCTGGTTTTGCAGGCTCTGTTCCTCCAGTAAGAGAACATCCTGTGGCCATAGCTAAAACTGCTAGTAAAGCCACAACATTCCATAACTTTTTCATAGGAATAATAGTTAAAATATATATATTTTTTTGCACGCAAAAACACTACTTAACTCAATCATCTTTGTCAAACAACTCACGCTTTTACCGCTTTGACAATTTGATTGATCCATATTGCATTCTCATTTATGAATTCTTCTTCTTCGACGTTAAAAAGGGCATCCTTAAGGGCGGAAATGACGTGATCAGGAATATGGTAATAAGATAGAATCACAATTTCTTCTTTAGCTGAGGTTTTTAATTTTGGAGCTTTTCTCTGATTTACGTTGGTAACAATAAAACTTCCGCCTGGTTTCAAAACTCTATAAACTTCATCAAAAGCTTTTCGTAAATCTTTCAAATGAACGATTACGAAAGTGGCGATCACCATATCAAAACTCTCATCTTCAAAAGGCAGATGTTCAATATCGCCTTCTATAAATTCCACTTTATCAAATTTCTTTTTAGCAATTTTTAACATTTCCGGAGATATGTCCGCTCCTGTCACAATTGCGCCCTTGTCCACTAATTTTCTAATCAATCTTCCCGTTCCGCATCCAACATCCAAAACTTTTTTTTCTGAAACATCTCCTATTATTTTACCCATCATTCCCTGCTCAAAAGTATCCAGGAAAGCCAGTTTCCCATCATAAAGAGAGGCATATTTATCATAGCCTTCTTTCGACATAAATAATTTTGATGGACGATTGTCTTGGTAAGTCATACGTTGAAAATTGTAACATATCTCAGGAATTGTTACACTGTCATCAGAACTTAACCAAAATATATATGGGTACAGGCAAATTATATAACTTGCATGAAACTGATGATAC
>JBAYNL010000074.1:0-6286 GCA_041678805.1 Candidatus Altimarinota bacterium
AAAAATTATTATAGAGATTGGGCGACCTGCTCTTGTCGAGGAATTTATTGATGGAGATGAATATGATGTTTCAATTATTGGAAGTGAAGATGATGATCTACGCGTACTTCCTTTAAGCCGATCCATGTTTGATAAAATGCCAAAAGGATATTGGCACATTTATCCATTTGAAGCGAAATGGTCGACTGATCCGATATACGACAAATGTATTGCTGTTCAGAGACCACCTAAAAATATTAGCAGAAGATTGGCTTCTTTAATTTCCGAAATTGCTCTCGATACTTATAATATTTTGGACTGCCATGATTATGGCAGAGTGGAAGTAAGAGTTGATTCAAACAATAATCCTTACGTGCTAGAGCTCAATCCAAATCCATCAATTAATATCGGCGACTGCGTTCCAAATTGTGCAAAATTAATCGGAATGGATTACGGAGAATTTATTGAGGAAATTATCAGGATGGCGATTAAGAGATATCAATCTCATCCGCCGTATTACCATTTGCAGTCGAATACCATGTAAATTTTGCCGTTGAGCAAAATGATTGTTATACTGGGTTGTGCTTTTTAACTATATTCTTATGATTTTTGTTAACGATCTTAATCCTGAGCTTATCAATTATGGATTTTTACAGGTTAGATGGTATGGAATGTTTTTTCTGATTGGAATTCTTTTGAATTATTTGATGATGAGATGGGCGTTTAAGAGAAATAAATATCCTCTTGAGGATCTTGATAGTATTGTTGTTTATCTTTTTATTGGATTGATCGTGGGTGCAAGACTTGGTCATATCATTTTTTATGAACCGCAATATTACTTACAAAATCCGGAACAAATTTTGAAAATATGGAATGGGGGATTAGCTAGTCACGGAGCGGCCATAGGACTCTTTATTGCTTATTTAACTTGGACTATTATTCACAAAACTAATTTTAAAAAATACGTGGATATTCTGGTTCTCGGAATGCCAATAACGGCAATGTTTGTCAGGATCGGAAACTTTTTTAATTCCGAAATTGTGGGAATAAAAAACGAGGGATTTGGAGTTATTTTCAAAAGATTAGGAGAAGATTTTCCGAGACATCCAGCTCAACTTTATGAGGCATTTTTAAATTTTGGAATTTTCTTTATTCTGTTTTTTCTTTACAAAAAATATTATAAAAAAACTCCGCAACTTTTCTATTTATTCCTATATATTCTTTTGTATTTTGTGGGGAGATTTGTGATTGAATTTTGGAAAGATTTACATGGATTGCCTGTAGAATTCCCATTATCAACAGGACAGGTCTTGAGTATATTTCCAATCGTTTTAGCTCTAGGATATTTTGGAATGGTTGTGTTTGAAAAGTATTATTCCAAAAACAAAAAGAAGAGTAGACGTTAGAGCCGAAAAGAGACAGTAAGTGCAGAAGGCTTTGATTACAAATGCTTGTAAATAAACTAAACGAACAGACATTATAAATCCAATCAGCGTATAAATCGGAAGCATTTTTAGGCTGAGCAATTTAAAAATATTTTTGAATTTTTTATCGCCAAGGTCAAGATACAAAAGAGAAATAAAGGCAATTCCGAAGTAGTAGATTACTCCATATAGAGCCACGGGAAATCCGAACATTAACTGATATGAACTATTGGCTACGATATCGCATCCTTTAAAAATAACACAAGCAATCCCTGCTCCACTGTAATGCTCTGCAGTAAGGTACATCGCATCCATAAACCCAATACCAGCTGTCGCTATGATGCTCAAAATGAGCCATTTAGGAATTACTTTTGATTGCATCTCTGATGATAGTTCTAAATCCTTCATAATTTCCTGGGTTACGAATTTGCTGACCATTTATGAATATCGTAGGAGTAGAATTAATTTTATTTTTCTCCGCGCTTTCAAGATCCAATTCTACATTTTTATGAATAGCGCTAGATTGATAATCTGTTTTAAATTTTTCAATGTCGAGACCTAAGTCTTTTGCAAATTTATTATATGTTTCTTCGGGTGCTTCTTGTTGGATCCAAGAGTTTTGATAGGTAAAAAGTCTGTCGTGCATTTCCCAAAATTTACCTTGAGCCCCTGCCGCTTCTGCGGCATATGCAGCGGACATGGCATTTTTGTGCATACTTAATAAAGGATAATGACGATAAGCAAAAACGATGTGAGTACCAAACTCAACCATTGCTTCGTCTATAATTTTGGCATAAACAGCACAAGCTGGACATTCAAAATCGGAATATTCGATCATCACAATTTTGGAGTTTTTATCTCCTTTGGTCCAATCCGTATCAGAAAGTTTATCAACTAATGGCAGACCAGCAGAACCAAACCCTCCTCCCAATTTGATCATTATTAACCCGGCAAGAAAGACTGCTAGACATGAATAGCTCCAAAATTTTATTCTTTTCTCGATCATTATTGTTATTATAAATTTGATAGGCTGGTTCAAAATACCTTAGTCTAATTTTTTATTCCAGAAAATTTTAGATTTAAGGACCTGATTTGTGCTAAAATCGGTCCATGAGTATTCGCAAACCTGCTGTAGCAAACCAATTTTATCCTGGGAATCCCCAAATGCTGAAACAAAGTATTATGGAGTACTTGGAAAAAGCTAAGCCTGGTTCTTTTAACGGCAAATTAAAGGCAATTATCGTTCCGCATGCCGGTTATATTTATTCCGGTTGGACTGCGGCTTATGCTTATAAATTACTGCGTCGTTTAGATCAAGAAAGAGTTTGGAAAGTTTTGCTTTTGGGTCCAGCTCATAATGTTCCTTTTTATGGAGCAGCTGCTCCTGAAGAAGATCAATGGGAAACTCCCTTGGGCTTGGTAGAAATAAAAGACGTGCGAACTGAATTAAAAGAAAGTGAAGAAATTATTGACGTTCCTCAGTCAAATACTTATGAACATTCCTTAGAAGTGCAGGTTCCTTTTTTACAAATGGCTTTGAAAAATTTTGTTTTATATCCATTGGTTTTGGGAACGTTGAGACCGAAATCTTTGGCCTCTGAAATCGAAAGTTTTGTTCAGCAGAAAGATGTAATTATGGTTGTGAGTAGCGATCTAAGTCATTTTATGAAATATGCCGATGCCAAGAAAACTGATCTGGAAACAAGTACTGCAATTTGCGATCTCGATGTAATGAAGATGGCTGAAGTAGGAGATGCTTGTGGGAGAATGGGAATATTGACGGCGATGGATATTGCTAAAGAATTAGGTTGGAGATGTGAAATGTTAAACTATAAAAATAGCGGCGATACTGCAGGAGATATGAAAAGCGTCGTGGGGTATGGGGCGTATGCGTTTTATCAATAAATTCCTTGTAATAATTTATGGAAAAACCTCTTCAAAAATACTTGTTAAAATTGGCGCGAAATACGATCGCAGAAAAATTGGGAGTGGAGAGTGGGAACATTGTCGCTCCGGAAAATGCGGCTATTTTAAGAGAGAAAAGAGGCGTTTTTGTGACTTTGGAAATGGAAGGGGCTTTGCGCGGATGTATCGGAAATATTATTCCGGTTTATGATTTAGAAAAAGGTGTTTGTAAAAATGCGATTAATGCGGCTTTTGAAGATCCTAGATTTTATCCACTGACAAAAGAAGAATTTGAGAATGTGAAAATTGAGATCTCGGTTTTAACTGTTCCTGAAAAATTGGAATATGAAAATGCGAGCGATTTATTGGAAAAATTACGTCCGCTAAAAGATGGGGTTATTTTGCAAAAAGGCGGATACGAAGCCACTTATTTACCACAAGTTTGGGCAGATCTTTCAGATAAGGAAAAGTTTTTGGGAACGCTTTGCATGAAGGCAGGAATGAATTATGACGAATGGCGAAAAGGAGATGTAAAAATCATGACATATCAGGCAGAAGTTTTTGGAGAATAAATTTTGGAGAATTCTGGCGCGTGGCTTATTTTGTATCCGTTTGGTTAACCTGAATTTCTTGAACGATATCTTGTACAAAATCTCCCACTACCGGCACAAGACTGATTTGGCTTAGCAAATAAACAAACAACGCGACTAAAACTGTGGCCCCAAGGACTGATCCAAATCCGACCATAATGCCTTTTAGAAGAGATAATCCCATTAGCCTCCAAGGATGTTTTAAGACTTGAATGAATTCTAAATCTTTGAGTTTGGTAATTTCTTTAGTGAGCGCTTTTACTTCTTTGCTAAGTTCTAGCTCGAGTTTTGTGACTGTCATTTTATTTGGCATTTTGAAAGATGAGGTTAGAGGCTTTTTATTTAGTTTTGTTCATTATATAATTCAACTATGAAAATATCTACAAAAACTGGCGACAGGGGAGAAAGTAGGCTTATGAATGGAAGAATGATAAAAAAATCTTCGATGGTTTTCGAAGTCCTTGGAGATTTAGATGAATTTGATGCGACGTTGGGGCTGTGTAAAAGCATTTATTTGAATGAAGAATTTTTGCCAATTTTGGAAATTTTACAAAAAGATATTTATCGAATTATGGCTATTGTCGGCAATGATATGAGAATTCCCAAAGGAATAAAAGAAGTTGATCGTAAAGATGTTTTGCTTTTAGAGCAATATATTGAAAAACTGGAAGAAGAAATTGGAGAAATACGAGAATTTGTGATGCCAGGAAAAAATCTTTTATCTGCAAATTTACATTTTGCAAGAACTGTTTGCAGAAGAGCTGAAAGAAAATTAGTGGCTTATCACGAGGAAATGTTGGTGGCTCTCGGGGGAGTGCCGGAATTTATTTTGCAATATATAAATAGGGTTTCGGATCTGCTATTTTTGCTTTCGAAGAGAGCGGAAATGTAAGAGGGGAGATAATGCCCATTTGCGGTTGAGGCTTGAAATTGTTAAAATGCAAACACGATGAAAAATGGATGCTTAAATTTTCTGATTGGGGGACCTGCGGGATCTGGGATTGAAAAATCCGGACAGATTTTGGCGTTGGCTTTTGTGCGTGGAGGATATTACGTCTTATCAAACATTGAACATGCCTCATTAATCCGTGGAGGAAATAATTTTTTGAGAGTGAGGATTGACGAGAAACCTCATGAAGTTCACATAGCCGATATTGACGTAATAGTGGCTTTAGATAAACAAACAATTGATGAACATTTTCATGAGATGGTTGATGGTGGAGCAATTATTTTTGATAGTGAAACGGTGAAGTTGGCGCCTGATTTTAAGGCTGGAAAAGTAAAGATGATAGATGTCCCTTTACATAAAATGGCTAATGAAGATTTTGGAAATCCCTTAGTTGCAAATATGATCGCGATGGGAGTTTTGTTCGGACTTACGGAATTTGATATGTCCGTAATTAAAAGTGTTTTAGATAAAATTTGGGGGAAGAAAGGCGCTGAAATTATTTCAATGAATTTAAAAGCGCTTGATGCCGGCAAAAAAATTGCCGATGAAAATTGGACAAAAGATTTTGGAATAAAAATGCCGACAAAAAAATCTTCCAATAATATGTTCTTATGTGGAAATGATGCTTTGTGTATTGGCGCAATTAAAGCGGGTTGTAAATTTGTGGGAGAATATCCAATGACTCCATCTTCATCTGTGCTCCATTTTATGGCAGGATGGGCTGAAAAATATGGTATCGTAGTGAAACATGTGGAAGATGAAATCGCGGCTATAACTAGTGTAATTGGAGCGGGGTTTGCAGGAGTGCGTGCAATTGCGGCGACTTCCGGCGGAGGATTTGCGTTGATGTCAGAAGGCATCGGACTTGCGAGTATGAATGAAGTTCCTGTCGTCGTCGTTGATGTAATGAGACCAGGTCCTGCAACAGGTCTTCCTACCAGAACGGGACAAGGAGATTTGCGCCAAGTTATCCATGCAGGACAAGACGATCCGGTAAAAATCGTGCTTCTAGCGGGAACTCCAGAAGAATGTTTTGAGATGGGATTTCAGGCTTTTAATCTCGCGGATAAATATCAAATGCCGGTAATTATTGGTTATGATAAATACTTGGGAGAAGGGTATTACACCGTTGCTCCTTTTGATGAAAAAGGATTGAAAATTGAAAGAGGAAAACTTTTGACGGAAAAAGATTTAGCAAAAATTACTAATTATAAAAGATATTTAGTGACAGAAGATGGAGTAAGTCCGCGGGCTATCCCAGGGCAAAAAAACGGCATCCACAGGGCAACTTCCGATGAACATAATGAACATGGAGAGATTTGCGAAGATGCTTCAAATAGAAACACGATGGTTGAAAAAAGAATGAGAAAATTGGAAGTGGCTTTGAAAGAATTGCCGGGTCCGGAAATTATTGGAGAAGAAAATGCGGAGATTACTTT
>JBAYNL010000075.1:0-6188 GCA_041678805.1 Candidatus Altimarinota bacterium
TAATTGGGAAAAAATCAAAGAAAATTGCCAAAACGTTTACGTTTTTCACTCTGACAATGATGAATACAACGGTCTCGAAAAAGCTTATCAATTAGCCGAAAAACTAAATACTCAGGTAATAGTTGTAAAAAATGCCGGGCACTTTAATACGAAATCCGGTTACACGACTTTCCCACTCTTGCTTGAAAAGATAAAAGCTCTGATTTAGTCCAGCACTTGCGAAATCCCGTTCGCTGGCTATACTTGCATGGCAAATTATTTATCAATATGCCAAATGCCAAAAAAAGAAAAAGTCATCGTGGGAATGTCTGGCGGAGTGGATTCGTCCATGGCCATGTGGCAACTCAAAGAACAAGGCTATGAGCCGATTGGAGTGTCTCTGAAATATGAAGTTTGGGATGATCCCGATAATACTCTGAAAGAGAACGTTTGTTGCAGCGATGAATCATTTCAAATTGCCAAGCATGTTTGTGAAACGCTTGGAGCAAAGCACGTAATCCTCGATGTCGGCAAGAAATTCAAAAAAGAAATCGTCGATTATTTTAAAGAGGAATTAAAAGCAAAAAGAACTCCAAATCCATGTGTGATTTGTAATCGCGTTTTGAAATTTAAAGAACTTTTAGATTTCGCTGATAAACAAAAAGCAAAATATATCGCGACTGGTCACTATGCTCAAATCACTAAAAAAGATCAGGAATATTTTTTGACTAAATCTGCTGATCCAAAAAAAGATCAGACTTATTCTCTTTCATTTTTAAAGAAAGAATGGTTACCTAGAATTTTTTTCCCACTCGGCGGCTATACAAAAGAAAAAGTTTTTGAAATGGCCAAAAAAGCTGGATTCGGATTCTATTTGTACCGCAAACAAAGCCAAGATTTTTGTTATGTCTCAGATAAATCTATGAAAGCATTCTTGGAAAAAGAAATCGGAATTCAGCCGGGAAATATCGTCGATTCACAAGGAAAAGTTTTAGGGAAACACAAAGGTTTACATTTCTATACCATCGGTCAACGCAAGGGAGTTGAGATCCCAAATGGTCCTTGGTTTGTGACAGGAGTTGATCCAAAAAAGAATGAATTGATTGTTACCAAACTGGGAACAAGTCTCTCTTTGTTCAAAAAAGAAGTGATTCTCTCTCCATATAATTTATTGGTAAAAACTTTCAATAAACCAATGAAAGTGGAGGCCAAAATTCGCTATGGGCAAGATTTATCAAAAGCAACTTTATATCCACCAGAAAAAGGTGCGAAACATAAAGACACACTCAAACTTATTTTCGACACACCTCAAAGAGCTGTCACTTTAGGCCAATTTGCAGTATTTTATAAAAGTAAGAAATGCCTAGGAGCAGGACGAATAATGGAAACAAATTAAAATGCGTTTAAAAACACCAGTCGTACAAGTAGGAAAAGTGAAAATTGGCGGAGAAAATCCGGTCAGAATTCAATCAATGACGAATACTGATACTGCAGATGTGAAAGCTACTTTTAAACAAATTATCGAACTCGCCAAAGCCGGTTCAGAATTAGTAAGAGTAACAGTTAATGATGAAAAATCTGCGGAAGCTGTTTCAAAAATTCGCGCACTCCTCAATAAAAAAGGCTACAAAAATATTCCTTTGATAGGGGACTTCCATTTCAACGGTCATAGGCTCCTACAGGAGTTTCCCGCTTGTGCCAAGGCTCTCGATAAATATCGTATCAATCCCGGCAATGTTGGTTATGGCAAAAGTCATGATGAGAATTTCGAAGCGATTATCAAGATGGCAATTCGTTATAAAAAGACGATTAGAATTGGAGGGAATTTAGGTTCACTCGATAAAGAATTACTCCAAAAAATGATCGAGCAAAATTTAAAATCAAAAAAGCCTCTTTCATACAATGAATTACTAATTATCACTCTTGTAAAAAGTGTTTTAGATTCTGCAACACGAGCCGAGAAATTAGGAATGCCGCAAGATAAGATTATTCTCAGTGTGAAAATTTCCGAGGTCCAAGATGTGATAAAAGCTTACGAACTTCTTGCCACAGAAATGCAAAAATCACGTCACTATTACGCTTTGCATTTAGGATTAACAGAAGCGGGTGGAGGATTTAAAGGAGTCATTTCTAGCGCTTCAGCTTTAGCCATTCTTTTGCAAGAAGGCATTGGAGATACGATCAGAATTTCTCTTACTCCAGCTCCTCTTGAATCTCGTACCAAAGAAGTTGAAGCCTGCAAAGACCTCCTGCAATCTTTAGGATTACGATATTTCCATCCCCAAGTTACAAGTTGTCCGGGATGTGGGAGAACGGCCAATACCATATTTCAAAAAATTGCTCAAGAAACTGAAAACTTTCTCAAAAAAAACGCACTCAAATATTCCAAAAATCCAAATTTCCCAAATCTCAGAATTGCAGTCATGGGCTGCATTGTAAATGGGCCGGGAGAATCCTCCCGTGCAGACATTGCGATCAGTCTTCCCGGGAAAAATGAGCCAAACAAAGCTTTAGTCTATGCAAAAGGAAAACTCGTAAAAACCCTTAATACGAAGAATATAGGGAAGGAGTTTTTGAGGATCCTCGACAATGTTTTAAAACAGAATAGAAGATCTATTGGCTACCTTGGGGAAAAGGTTAGAATAAAAATGTTTTAAACAATCCTCTCTAATTTGAAAATACTATTAGATACCAATGTCATAATATATTCTGAAGACCATGGTGTCTTAAAAAAAGAAATAGTCCAATTAAACCAACTTTGTGAAAAACATGGGATTGAAAGATGTATACATTCCAGAAGTAGAGATGATATAGAAAGGGATAAAGACCCTGTAAGAAAAAAAATAATACTCAGTAAACTTAGTAAATATCCTGAGTCGGATTTTTTGGAATCTCCAGATGACGAATATAGGAACAAGTGCGGAGAACCAAAAAAACCAAATGATGAAACCGATGATTATATATTGTTCGCTTTGTACAAAGATGCAGTTCACTATTTGGTAACTGATGATAATGGAATACATTCTAAAGCTTTGAAACTAGGCTTAGAAGACAGAGTTTTTAGGGTTAAGGAGTTTGCTGAATTTCTCGATGCAGAATTTACTTTGAACTTTGCAAAAATACCTTCTGTCCAACGTCTAAAGCTAAGAGATTTGGATTTATCCGATCCTATCTTTGATTCTTTAAGAACTGATTATGACTTCGATGACTGGTTCAAAAGAAAATCGACAGAAGGGAGAGAAGCTTGGGTTATGTTATCAGGCTCAAAAATAGTAGCTATATGCATTTTTGACCCCCATAATCATGAATTTGATAACCAGATGAAACTTTGTACATTTAAGGTTGATGATTCATTCCAAGGTAGTAAATTAGGAGAATTGCTACTTAGAGTGGCATTAACTTTTGCCGCTGAAAACAGAAAAGATGCTGTGTACGTAACTATAAAAAAAGCAAAAACCTTTTTAATTAATTGGTTTCAAGATTTTGGATTTGAAACTGTGGCAGATCAATATGAAAAGGATGAATTTACTTTGAAAAAAACGATGGCAAGTTTTTTATCAATTGACGTTCTTGCCACATCTGAAGAAAAATTAAATATGAGTATAAAAGCATTCCCTCGCTATATGGAACCACCTATTGTGAATTGTTACGTGATACCAATAAAACCACAATATTCCGAAAAATTATTTCCAGATATTGAGGATCAACTCATTCTCCCAGGCTTGGCTGAGGAGTGTGGGAATGCAATCAAAAAAGCCTACGTATGTCAAACCAAGAATAGAAGTTTTTCGAAAGGAGATGTAGTATTCTTTTATGAAAGTGAACGGAAAAAGGCGTTAATATGTTTTGGATTTATTGAAGATTTCATAGTAGGGAATAGTGCAAATGAAATTTTGCCATTTATTGGGAAGCGATCTGTCTATTCATTTGCCGACATCGAAAAAATGTTTGCAGAAAGCAATAATCCGGTAGTCGCTATAAAATTTAGATACTGCAATCAATTGCAATATCCTGTGAGTTTAGGTACATTAGAGGCGCATCACATTCTTGCCAGTCACCCTCAGTCGATCCAAAGTATAAAAGACTACTACGGTGCTCTTAAACCTCTCATTCCATGATCTTTCTGCCCATAAAACCACAGTATGCTTTCGCTATTCGAGATAACGAAAAACTTGTAGAATTCCGAAAAAGGCCTTTTAGAAACAAAGATAGTAAATACTGTGTAGTCTATGTTACTAGCCCACACAAAAAAATAATTGGGTACTTTAGTATTAGTCGCGTCAATGAAGGTAGCCCTAAAGAAATATGGAAAAAGTTTAACAAAGTAGGAGGAATAAAAAAAACAGATTATTACGAATATTTCAAAGGGTCCGTTATGGCATATGCAATAGAAATTGAAGAGTTTTACCCATTGAAAGAACCAGTAGATCCATTCGAGAAAATTGAAGGGTTTAATATCCCTCAATCATTTAGATATCTGTCCGGAAAAGAAATAAACACTCTCCTCCCAAGTTTCTCAGCTATTTAAATAGCTCATGGATGTTTTCTACTCTTAGTCAATTACCTCAAGATTGATTGATGTACCCACTTGCAATCTCTCCCCAATTCCTATAAAAAGTAGTGGGCATAAAAAAACGCACACTCATGATCCTATCCGACAAAACATTGAAGGAGTTACTTAAGACAGGCGAACTTGTTGTGGATCCTGTTGATGAACAGTCTATTCAGCCGGCATCGATCGATTGCCGTCTGGGAGACCATTTTTTGCTCTTGGAAGAAAACAAAATGAGCATTATCGATTTTGATAATGAAATCCACTACAGAGAAATTACTGCACCATCGATCAATATGCCTCCTCACACTTTTCTTCTCGCGACAATTCAAGAATATGTGAAACTTCCAAACAATCTTACCGCCTTTGTAGAAGGCCGCAGTTCTATCGGTAGAATGGGCTTATTTATTCAAAATGCAGGTTGGGTTGATCCGGGATTTGAAGGCAGAATTACGCTCGAACTTTATAATGCCAGTTCTTTACCAATAAAACTGGAAGCCGGAAAAAGGATTTGCCAATTAGTTTTCTGCAAAATGGATCAAGCGGCAGAAAATCCATATCAAGGCAAATACCAAGGACAATCCAGGACAGTTGGGAGTAGAGTATTTCAAGATCTCGATAAAAACCTCGTTAAAATTGATCAATAATTAACGCAATTTCTATGAAACAATATTTGGAATTAATACAGGAAATTTTGGATAAAGGAGAAGAAAAAGGTGATAGAACAGGCACGGGAACGATCTCCATGTTTGGCGCACAAAAGCGCTATGATCTTCGTGATGGATTCCCGATGGTGACTACCAAAAAAGTATTTTTCAAATCAATGCTTTATGAACTTTTGTGGTTTTTGAAAGGAGTTACCAATGTAAACGATGGACTTAGACCTCATACCAAAATCTGGGATCCATGGGCGAATGAAGCTGGGGATATCGGACCTTTATACGGCTATCAATGGATCAATTGGGAAAAGTTTACACTCGATAAAGATTCTGGAAATTACAAAATGAGTCACGTCAATCAGATTAAAAATGTAATTGATACAATTAAGAAAGATCCAAATTCTCGCAGAATTATTGTGAGTGCATGGAATGTGGGAGATCTCGATAAAATGGCTTTAGCTCCATGTCACGCTTTCTTCCAATTTAATGTGGCAAACGGATTTCTCGACCTCCAGTTATATCAAAGAAGTGCAGATACAGCCTTGGGAGTGCCTTTTAATATCGCCAGTTATTCTATTCTCCTAATGATGGTTGCAAAAGAATGTAATCTCACTCCTCGTTATTTTGTGCACACGATAGGAGATGCTCATATTTATAAAAATCATATCGAAGGGCTGAAACTTCAGCTCACTCGTACTCCTCGCAACCTTCCTACTCTCAAAATAGCAGATAAACCTTTTTGGGAACTTCAATATGAAGATTTCGAATTGATTGGATATGAACATGATGAAGTTATAAAATTTCCAATAGCTGTCTAAACTTAAATAATATGAAAGATTCAAAAATTTACGTCATTGTAGCTGTAGAAAAAGATACTGGAATTGGGAAGAATGGAAAAATGCCCTGGAATTTGAAAGCAGACATGAAACATTTCAAAGACATGACAGTGACAACGAAATCTGAAGGAAAACAAAATGCCGTAGTAATGGGAAGTGTGA
>JBAYNL010000076.1:0-5990 GCA_041678805.1 Candidatus Altimarinota bacterium
CGGTTCCTCATTTACATTTTCATGTGGAACGATCTATTGGGAAGAATGAAATCATGACAGTTCCTACTGTTTTTAAAATTGGCTATGGAGAAATGGGTAAAATAGTTGAAGGAGTATTATATGAGGCTCCTGGAGATAAACCTTCGATTGATCCAACAGCAGTTTACCCAGAAGATTCTTTGGCTAGGTTGCCTGATAGATTAGAAAAATTGATAGTTGGGATTGGGGATAAGGAAGAAGCTAGTAAGGTTTTTCGTGATTATATGAAGGAAAATTTGCCTAAAATAAATCAACAGTGGAAAGATTTAACTAATAAGGCAATGGACCTAGATCGTAAGGCTCAGAGAGAGTTGGAGGTTATAATGAATGAGTGTTTGGATTGTATGAATATTAATTTTAATCATGAATTGGCTAGAATTTTTGATCCAGATCCAGAAATTGTTTTTTATGAGGTTACCGTTGATATGAAAATGCCTGGAATGTCAGATGCTGCTCAAGAGGGATTGATTTTGTATTGGCAGATGTCTTCTTATTAGAATTAGAAAAGTTTAGTCAAAAAAAGAAGGCCCCGCATTAAGCGGGGCCTTCTTACTCAATTACTTATTTTTACTCTTAGCTGTGCATCAACAAGAATAGAGGAGCTAATACCAATGTCAAAGTTGATAGAAGCTTGATCAAAACGTGTAGAGATGGACCGGCTGTGTCCTTGAATGGATCACCAACGGTGTCTCCAACAACGGCTGCTTTGTGAGCAAAAGATCCTTTTCCTCCATGAGCGCCAGTCTCGATATATTTTTTAGCATTGTCCCAAGAACCACCACTATTGTTCAAAACTAAGGCCAAGATAATACCGGCAATTGTTCCAACCATAAGAGTTGCGCCAACTGCTTCAGGGCCTAGCAAGAATCCAACGGCCGTAGGTGCAGCGATAGCAAGAATTCCAGGGAGAACCATTTCTTTCAAAGCACCTCTCGTACAGATATCTACAGATTGTGCGTAATTTGGTTTTGAAGTTCCTTTCATAATTCCAGGATCTGCTTTGAACTGAGCACGTACATCGTTGATGATGTAGTAAGCAGCGTGTGATACGGCTCTGATTGCAAGGGCTGAGAATATGAAAACTAGTACGGCTCCAAGTAAACCTCCTACGAATACAACTGGTTTAGCAAGGTCGATACTTGTTAGATTTACTTCTTCCAAGTATGCAGAGAAAAGAAGGAAGGCAGCAAGAGCTGCAGAACCAACTGCGTACCCTTTGGTAAGGGCTTTTGTTGTATTTCCTACTGAATCCAAACGATCTGTTCTTTTTCTAACTTCTTCTGAAGATTGAGACATTTCAACGATACCACCAGCGTTATCTGTGATAGGACCAAATGTGTCCATCGCCAAGATATAAGCGGCTGTTGAGAGCATTCCCATAGTTGCAGAAGCTGTCCCGTAAAGTCCACCTCCTTCTAGTCCAGTTTGTTTTCCTAAGAAATATGAACCTAGTAGAGCTGCGGAGATAACGAGGATTGGTAATCCTGTAGATTCCATTCCAACTGCGAAACCCATGATGATGTTTGTAGCGCCACCTGTTTCAGAAGATTTTGCAATTTCTTGAACTGGGCGATATTTATATTCTGTATAGTATTGGGTAATCCAAACGAATAGTAAACTGGTAACGATTCCGATAACTCCACATCCAAAGAACCATAACCAATTTTCTCCAAGTAACAACCATGCTGCAAATCCAAATCCTCCTGCAGCAAGAACTGTTGTAATTGCAAATCCTTTATTTAGACCTCTCATTGGATCTTGAGATTCTTTAATGTTTACGAACATTACTCCAATGATTGAAGCTATTAATCCAAATGCACGAGCAACTAGTGGGAAAATGATTCCTTTTATTCCGAAAGCAGGGAATAGGGTAATACCCAAAATCATTGCTCCAATATTTTCAGCTGCTGTTGATTCAAAAAGATCAGCTCCACGACCGGCACAGTCTCCTACGTTGTCTCCAACTAGGTCTGCGATAACGGCTGGATTTCTTGGATCATCTTCTGGGATTCCAGCTTCTACTTTTCCAACTAGGTCAGCACCAACATCGGCTGCTTTTGTGTAGATTCCACCTCCTAATTGAGCAAATAAAGCTACGAAAGAAGCTCCAAATCCGAAACCGACAATGTTCAAAATAGCTTCTTTTGGAACATCTGTTCCCATACTCATTCCTCCATATAAGAAGAATAAACCACCAACTCCAAGTAATGACAAAGCAACTACAAGGATTCCTGAAACGGCGCCTCCACGTAAAGCAATCTTTAAAGCTTTGTTTAAGCTGGTTTGAGCTGCAGATGCAGTTCTAAGATTTGCTTTTACTGAAACGTACATTCCAATAAAACCTGCTAGTGCTGAACACGCTGCTCCTAAAATGAAAGATAGAGCTGTGTGCCATGCATAGCTTATGTCTCCACTAAGGTAATAGGCTCCGAAAATCACAATTGTTAAAACAACTGAGAGGATGCCTATCGTCATGTATTGACGTTTTAGGAAAGCCATTGCTCCTTCCTTGATAGCGTCTGCAATCTCCTGCATTTTCTTGTTGCCGATGTCTTGTTTTAGCACCCAGTGTGCTAAAGCCCATGCGGCTAACAGTCCAACGAGACTGATCGCAAAGATCGAGTAGAACATAGATATATAGGATTAAGAATTATATAGGCCTGGAAATTCGCCAGGAAAATATACCAACCGAAGAACTTTTGTTCAAGGTCTTTTAAAAGCCAATGTTGACAAAAATGATTATTTTTTGTTTAAAACAGAGACCATCTCTGTGATTAATTTCTTTTTATTGGAGTTGTTAGTACTTTCCATTCCAGACTTAAAACAGGTGTTTAAATGATTTTCGAGCATGACTTTATCTGCTGATTTTAAGCATCCTTGTACGGCTAAACTTTGTTGGACTATGTCCATGCAATATTGTTCTGTTTCGATCATGTTGATGACTTTTTTGAGCATTCCTTCTGCCTTTTTCAAATGAACGAGCGCTTGTTTTTTAAATTCGGGTTTCATAGTGGTTATGTTATAGGTTGCCAATTGAAAATTCAATAAAAAAATGGAATTATTTTGAGATTTGATTATAATGGGTGGGTCTATCATTTAACCTTATTTCTATGATGAGAGGATTTGATGGAGGTCTAATGTTTGTTTTTGGACTCCATGGTTTGTTTATGGTTGTAGTGTTGGTGGCTTTGATCTTTTTAGTAATGTGGGCCAACAAAGCTTTAGATAAAAAAGCTTTGAAACGCTGGACGAAATGGTTGTTTATTGTTGGAATTGTCGGATGTGTAATGACGGCGGCAGGAATGTTTATTGGAATGCAGGGATATGCTGGTGATGATGCCTTTGGAAAAGGGAAATTTTTTAGAGGTGATGAGGTTGGAGGGGCATGTCCTCTACTTGAAGAAAAATCTGCAAAAACAGGGGTGGTAACTCCTGCCATAAAGCCAGTTGTAAAGCTGGTAAAATAGCTGATTTTAGTTTTTGAGACATTAGCTTTGCCCATTTTTTATCAATTTGGGTAGGGCTGGTGTTTCCTGTTATAATTTTGGTGTTTTTTGTGGTATAATAATATACCAGGTTAAATCTGTATTGTTATGCGTTATTTCCAAGTGATTGTTCCACAGGGAGATGGTGTAAAGAAAAAAGAAGGTACTTTTGATCAGCTTTTGGTGAATCTTCACAACACGGTAAAGGATGTTCCGGTATCTTTGGAGATTTTGGGATTTGACCAATATAGTTATTTCTTTTTTGCTGTTCCAGATAAACTTTTTGAAACAATAGAAGGTTTGCTTTATTCTACTTATCCTGATTGTGAAATTAAGGAGGTTTCAGATTATGTGGATAGTTTTGATCCTACAAAGAAAGGTTTATATGGGGCGACCTTGAAACTGGAATATGGGGATGTCTATCCTTTTAAAACTTTTGATGAGTTTGAAGATGATTCTCAAAGTAGACTTTTTTCAGTTGTTTCAAAGATTGGTTCGGGAGAACAAGTTTGGGTACAGATGGTAATTGAGGCTAAAGAAGAGACGGCTGGTTATCATTTGAGAGTGAGAATGAGTTTGTGGTGGAATAATTTCAAAAAGATTTTCAGTATTAGAGATAGGATGAGAGCAAAGGATTCTAATAGTGTGATGAAAATTAGAAAAGATTTGGCTGTTGAAAAGGGAAAAACTGAACCTTTTCAATTTGTTTGTAGGGTGGCGTATATAGCGAAGGATGATTTGGAGGCAAAGAGGAAATTGGAGGCGGTGAAAAATAGTTTCTATCAATTTAATAAGACTGATATTCAGGAATTTCATTTTGCTGGAGTTGGAAAATCTAAATTTTTGAAGGATTATAAAGAAAGATCTTTGCATGGAGGATATAGATTGTCTCCAAAAGAGGTTTGTACTCTTTATCATATTCCAAATCCGGATGAATGTTCGCACGTGGTGCATGTTCTTGCACGAAAAGCTGAACCACCTCAAGATTTGCCAAAAAAAGGTGATAAAGATGTAAGTTTATTTGGGATTACAAATTATCATAATAATTTTGAAGTTTTTGGAATTAAAAGAGCGGATCGTAGAAGACATTTGTATTGTGTTGGTAAATCAGGTTCCGGTAAATCAAAGCTTCTCGAGCTTTTAATTAAAGAGGATCTTGATGCTGGAAGGGGAGTCGGAGTACTTGATCCCCATGGAGATTTGGTTGATAACTGTATGGAATTTGTACCAAAACATAGACTTAAAGATGTAGTTTATTTTGATCCTTCCGATATTGATTTCCCGATTTCTTTCAATCCTCTTGAGAATGTAGATGAGGCCTATAAGATGCAAGTTACTTTAGGATTCATTCAGATTTTCAAGAAACTTTTTGGAACTAACTGGAGTGATCGATTGGAGCACGTGCTTCGTTATACGGTCTTGGCTTTGCTTGATAGTCCAAATACAACGGTTCTTTCTATTTTGAAAATGTTGACTGATAAAAATTATCGTCAAAATATCGTTTCTCGTATTAAGGATAGTGTTGTGAAGAATTTCTGGGTATCAGAATTTGCGGGATGGAGTGAGAAATTTGATGCGGAAGCAATTACGCCACTTTTGAATAAAGTAGGTCAGTTTGTGGCGACAAATATGATTAGAAATGTAATTGGTCAGCCTGAAAATAAAGTGAATATCCGTGATGTGATGGATAACGAAAAAATTCTTTTTATGAAGGTTTCAAAAGGATTACTTGGTGAAGAAAATAGTTCACTTCTTGGTTCGATGATTATTACGAAGCTTTATCAGGCGGCCATGAGTCGTGCTGATATGAAGGAAGAACAACGTAAAGATTTTTATTTCTATGTAGATGAGTTCCAAAATTTTGCGACAGATACTTTTGCGGAGATTTTGTCGGAAGCTAGAAAATATCGCTTAAATTTGACGATTGCTCACCAGTATATGGGGCAGTTGCCTGAATTGGTGAAGAAGACGGTATTTGGTAATGTCGGCTCGATTGTTAGTTTCCGTGTAGGTGCTGATGACGCTACTCATTTGGCTGGTGAATATAATCCAATCTTTAAGGAGAGAGATATTATCAATCTTGGTGTTCGTGAATTTTATTGCAAGATGTCTGTTGATGGAGAAATTCGGGAGGCTTTTTCAGGAAGAACTCTTTCAGTTCCTCAGATGAAGGAAAACTATGTTAAGGAAATTATCGATAATTCTAGAAATCTTTATTGCAATAAGCGTACTAATGTTGAAACTCTTTTAGCTAAGTGGGATGAGGCCGGTGAATTTGAAAATGCGGGACCGCAAGAGGATCCGGAATTTGAGGAGCCATTAATATAATTAGGACAAACTTTAGGAAAGTTTTTCCTCGCTTTTGATTTAGATTTTGTATTGTAGGGAAGAATCGAAAAATGATATAACTCTTGGTAGTATTCTCTATTCAAATTCCTATGAAAAAAGTTATTGGTAAGAGTGGAG
>JBAYNL010000077.1:0-5941 GCA_041678805.1 Candidatus Altimarinota bacterium
AGTAGAGCAAAAAGCCAGAAAGAGCTGATTATTAGAAAGGAGAAATTTTTTCGACAATAGTCTAAAAGTTTAGACATGCATTTTTATTTTTAAATTATCTAGATTTACAAATGCGCGAATAATTTGATCCGCTGAAATATTTTTCATACCTTGCAATTTTAAATCTTTTTTTGGAATAATCACAAATTCTGCAAATTTCCCCTTGTTCAAATTCCCATGATTCTTTGAGATTTCCATAATCTCAGTGCCTGCCAAAGTGGCCCTGTACAAGGCATCAATAGGAGTTACGAACTTTGATTGATGAACTTTTAAATAAGCTTTCATGACGTCTATCATCGAAAGTTTTGGGCCAGCGCCAATATCCGTAGCGAGGGCAAAAGGAATTTTATATTTTAGAATTTTTTCGATGGGCATTGTCCCACTTTTCAAAGCAACATTTGAAGTCGGACAATGTGCAATTTTCGAACCAGTTTTCTTTAGTAATTTTAATTCATCATCGGATAAGTGAATGCAATGACCGAGCACCGTATGCTTCCCCAAAAGTCCAGCTTTATAGTACACATCTGTATAACTTTTTTGAACAGGAAAGAGGGCTTTTACCCAAGATAATTCGTCTTTGTTCTCTGATAAATGTGTCTGAATAAAACAGCCGTATTTTTTTGCGATGTCTGCAACTTTTTCCATTAATTCCATTGAACATGTTGGTGCGAATCTTGGCGTAATCACATAAGCGTTTTTATATTTTTTTGCTAATGATTCGACGATCTTAATTTCTTCCTTCGTAGAAATTTGTAAATACTCAGGAGAATTTTGATCCATCAAAACATTTCCAATAATAAAGTTTCCATTTTTTTTGCCTTCAATGATTGATTTTTCAGTAGCGTATTTATGAACAGAGGAATAGATAATGGCGTTTCTTGTGCCGTTTTTTGCCAATTCTTTGTAAAATTTGCCAACCATTTTATCAGAATATTTTTTCTCTGCGAATTTAGATTCCTCGGGCCAAATATGTTTTTTTAACCATGGCAAAAGAGTTCCACTAAAAGATCCTTTCACTCTATTTTGCACCCAGTGTAAATGGATATCCGTAAAAGCGGGGATGATTACGCTTTTAGTATCTACGATTTTTTCGTTCTTATTTTTTTTAATTAATTTCGAAAAATTCCCAATGCCAGCAACTTTTCCATTCTTAACAAATAGCCCTCCATCAAGATAGAAATCACATTTTTTCGAACTCTGCGGATTTAGAATGAGGCCTCTGTAAATCATGGCTGGATTATACAACAAAGGCTTTTTCTCTTAAAGAGCTGATTCGAGTTCTGCTTTAAATTGTTCCTTGCCCCTCATCCCTATAAATTCTTTTACAACCTTTCCATTCTTGAAAAGCTTCATGTTTGGAATACTTTGGATTTGATAATCAATCGCAAGATCCATGTTTTGAGGAACTTCAGTGTTAACTTTACCGATCTTTAATTTAGAACTTAATTCTCCTGCTAAATCTTCAAGAATTGGGCCCATCATCATACATGGACCGCACCATGGAGCCCAGAAATCGACTAATACAGGTTTTCCAGATTTAATAACTTCTTCCTCAAAGTTTTTGTTTGTCAGCTCAATTGTTTTAGACATATTAATTTGGGTTAAATTATTTATTTTTTATTAATTCACCAACCAATAATTCAATAGTTTCTCTGTTTTTTGAATTCATCGATTTTAGACACGTTTCCAAATTGTCATGGAAATACAATTCAACAACTCTTTTTAAACCGGAATTTATGGCATGAAATTGTTCAGTAATTTTTTTGCAAGAATCTTTGCTCTCAATGATTTTTGACAATCCATCAACTTGCCCCTTGATGATGTTTAAGCGCTGACTCAACGTGTTTTTTCTCATTTGGATGTTTTTTATTTCAAAATATCTGACTAAAGCATATACCCATGGGGGGTATATGTCAAATTAAAAACATTTCGTCTCCAGCGACTCATTTGATACAATCTTCTCGTGAACAAACAAATTCTCAAAGCGATTTTAGTGGACGTGGTTCCGCTCGAAACCTCAAAAATAGAAGCGTATAAACGTTTGGAAGAATTGGAAAGTTTGGTGAAGACTTATGGGGGAATAGTTGTTATCAAAACAGTTCAAAAACGCGGATTGCCTGATTATAAAACCTTTGTTGGTAGCGGGAAAATTGACGAACTAATTGAAGAGGGAAAAGTAAAAGGAGCAAATATTATTATCATTAATAATATCGTAAAACCTCGTCAGCTTTATGACCTTGGAGAGATTTTGCGCAAAGAAAATATGGAAGTATGGGATCGGATCGATTTGATTTTAAGAATATTTGATAAACATGCCGAAAGTACTGAAGCAAAACTTCAAATTGAACTTACTCGTATCCGCCATATGGGTCCGAGAATTTTCAAAATGGGAGGTGAACTGATGCAACAAGAAGGAGCTCGTGGAACGCGTGGAGGGCCAGGTGAAACCAATATTGAGATTATGAAACGTCACTTGCAAAAGCAAGAACAAGCGATCATGGCGAAGTTGAAACATTATGACGTTATCAAAGAAGGTCATCGCAAAAGAAGGAAACGTCAGTATTTCAAAACAGCGGCCTTGGTGGGATATACTAACGCCGGGAAAAGTTCTTTGTTAAAAGCTTTAACAGGAAAAGATGTTTATATTGCCGATGAACTTTTTGCAACGCTCGATACCAAAATTGGCAACTTATATATCGAAGAAACTCAAAAAGAAGTTTTGATTTCTGATACGATTGGGTTTATTCAAGACCTTCCGCCATTTTTGATTCAAGCCTTTAAATCAACTCTAGCTGAGGCGATTGACGCGGATGTATTACTTCACGTAATCGATATTGCAGATCCTTTATATAAAAAGAAAATAGAAGTGGTGGAAGATATTTTGACGCAACTTGAGTTACAGGATAAGCCTAAAATATATGTTTTTAATAAACTGGATTTGATGGAAAAGGAAGCGGCTCTTGCTGAACTTGCGGCCAAAGAACAGGAAGAAACTCCTCCAAGAGTTCTTTCGAATAGTATTTTGCCAGCAGGAAAGGAAACCGCAAAATTATTGGGGTGGATGGAAGAAGATTCTAAAATGGAATTAAGAAGAAATCCTAAAGTGGTAATAGAGGATTTAAAAATTAAATACAAAAAATTTAATCCTGTTTTTGTATCAGCTCACGGGAAAGTAAACTTAAATATTCTTATCAAAAAAATCTCCGATATTATTCACTCAACAGCACCTTAAATCCTTCTTTCTCAAGCATTTTTTTAATATCTATTACTTTCTCTGGATCAGGTGGTTTTATATCAGAAAGAGCATATTTCAATCCAAGCTTTTCCCATTTGTAAACTCCATAAGTGTGATATGGCAGAAGTTCAATTAATTCCCAGCCTTTTGTCTTGTGCAAAAATTCCACCAAAGCTTTTAAATTTTTCTTTGTGTCGGTATATCCCGGCAGAACCATATATCTGAACCATAGCTTAGGAGTGGCTTTCTTTAGCCGACTACTCTGTTCAATAATTTTGCTCAATATTTTGATATTATGCAGAATTCTTTCATTCGGAACACCGGTTAGACACTTATGAGTATCGGAATCAAAATGTTTCAAACTAACCATAAATAAATCTGTATAAGGAACAAGTGATTCCAGAATTTCTGTCGATGTGAAAAGAGAAGTATCAAGAGTTGTATGAATTCCATTTGTCTTACATAATTTCAAAAATTCCAATAAAAATTTAGGTTGATAAACTGGATCTCCTCCGCTAATTGTCACCCCACCTTTTTTCCCAAAATATGGTTTGTAATCTGCTACCACTTTTAATAATTGAGCAGGCGTCATCTTCATGTAATCTTTCAAATCGAGCATGTCTCGATTATGGCAGAATACACACCTCAAAGGGCAGCCCTCAAGGAAAACCACAAAGCGTAATCCAGGTCCATCCAAAGCTCCAAAAGTTTCAAATGAATGAACCATTCCGGTTGTCTGACTGACTGGATTTACTCTCGCCGTATCCTGTTCAGTCATCAAGACACAATGATCTTTTTTGACAGGGTTTTTCTTTAAAAAATTAAGCATAGGGATTTATTTTAATAGAATTTCTTATGAAATGTTCTAGAAATAACTTCTTCCTGTTGTTCTTTCGTTAGTTTGATAAAGTTCACAGCATAGCCGGAAACTCTAATTGTCAGTTGTGGATATTTCCATGGTTTTTTCATCGCATCTTCAAGAGTTTCACGATTAATAACATTTACATTCAAATGAAATCCTCCCTTCGCAAAATATCCGTCTAACATATCAACCAAATTTTCGACGCGAATATTTTCAGTTTTTCCAAGAGTTTGAGGAGTGATTGAAAACGTATTTGAAACGCCATCACGACAATATTCATAAGGAATTTTTGCGACAGAATTTAGAGAAGCAAGCGCTCCATTTTTGTCTCTGCCATGCATTGGATTTGCCCCTGGAGCAAAAGGTTCCCAAGCTTTTCTGCCATCGGGAGTCGCGCCGGTATGTTTTCCATAAACCACATTAGAAGTGATCGTTAGAATTGATAAAGTATGTTCGGCATTTTTGTATGTTGGATATTTTCGAAGAGCTGTAATAAATTTTTTGCAAACTTCGACCGCGATTTTATCGACGCGATCATCATTGTTTCCATAAGAGGGGAATGTACCTGCGATTTTGAAATCAGTGGCAATTCCATCTTTGTCATAAACAGGAGAAACTTTTGCATATTTCATAGCGGATAAGCTGTCTACAACAATCGAAAGTCCCGCAATTCCAAAAGCCATAAATCTGTGTATTTCTGCATCATGCAAAGCCATTTCACTATTCTCGTAATGATAATGATCATGAGAATAATGAATTATATTCAGAGTCTCGACATATTTTTTCGCTAACCAATCCATCATCTTGTAAAACCTCGTCGATACTTCTTTGTAATCCAAAACGTCTTTATGTTTCAAAGGAGGTAAATCTTTAATTACTAAATTTCTAGTGAACTCATTTTTGCCTCCATTAATCAAAAGTAAAAGTAATTTTGGTAAATTGCATCTAGCTCCAAAAAGTTGCATCTGCTTGCCAACAGTCATGGCTGATACACAGCACGCGATAGCATAATCATCGCCATGTAATGGACGCATCAATTCGTCACTTTCAAATTGCAATGAACTCGTTTCTACCGAAACTTTTGCTGCAAATTTTTTAAAATTTTCAGGAAGTTTTGGTGACCATAAAATTGTCAGATTTGGTTCTGGAGCTGGTCCAAGATTTGTTAAAGTGTGAAGTAATCGATAAGCAGTTTTTGTAACCAAATGATTCTTTCCATCTTTCGCCATTCCTCCAAGTGAACAAGTAATCCACGTAGGATCTCCCGCAAATAAAGCGTTGTATTCAGGATGCCTAAGGTGACGAACAATTCTTAATTTAATTACAAAATCATCTACGAATTGTTGAATCTCTGCTTCAGAATATTTTTTTTCTTTCAAATCTCTCTCCGCATAAATATCAATAAACGCATCAATTCTTCCCATGCTCATGGCGGCGCCATCTTGTTCTTTTACCGCAGCTAGATATCCAAAATAGATCCATTGGATTGCTTCTTTTGTATCCTCAGCTGGTTTCCCAATATCAATACCATAAGAAGCGGCCATAATTTTTATATCCTCTAAAGCTTTGATTTGTTTATGAAAAATTGTACGCAAATTCAAACTCTCTTCGGTCACATATTTCCCGCAAAGTCTCTGTTCATCTTTTCTTCTTTCAATAATCAGGTGATCGATTCCATAAAGGGCAATTCTTCTGTAATCTCCGATAATTCTGCCACGTGAATAATTGTCAGGAAGTCCGGTAATAATATCTTCAGAACGGAAAAATTTTCCAATTGGAGTATAAAAATCCGCCCACGATTTATA
>JBAYNL010000078.1:0-5896 GCA_041678805.1 Candidatus Altimarinota bacterium
ATGATTTT
Source organism: Candidatus Altimarinota bacterium (assembly GCA_041678805.1). Taxonomy (GTDB): domain Bacteria; phylum Patescibacteriota; class Gracilibacteria; order UBA1369; family LOWO2-01-FULL-3; genus CAINDQ01. The sequence goes on from JBAYNL010000078.1 coordinate 9, forward strand.
GTCGTTGGTCATCGTGACTAAAAATACCCTTTGTTAGATTTACCGTGGGGAGATTTTAGCATGAGAATCTGAATAATGCAAATGGAGGAATTTGAAAAATAAAAGACATCATCTTCCAATTCCTGGTTAGCCCTGGATTATATTTGAAGCGTTTTACCTTTGGGGTATTTTTGCCTCTGTTCCTGCTCTTGCTCCTGCTCCTGCTCCTGCTCCTGCTCCTGCTCCTGCTCCTGTTCTTGTTCTTGTTCTTGTTCTTGCTCTTGCTCTTCCGCTTGTTCTTGCTTTTGAACAATCATATAAGCGTATCTTTCTACTTTTCCTTTTTCTTTACCAATATTTTTCCCAGTATTTAATCTGATTGCTTTTATACCCAATGTTTTTAGGTCAAATCCTTCCTTTGTGACATCCTCCAATTTTGGACAAATGTTTTTTACTCTGTTGAAAGCTAAGAGAAAGTTAAGCATGCCTTTTTCTCCATAGATATAATTGTCTCCTTTCGCTTTCACCAATTTCCAAATTTCATTTTTTACATTTTTGTTATATTTTTTGTCATCTAGACCTTCCAATCTTTCAAAAACCTTTAGGCCCTCTTCTAATTCTTTAAACCAAGCTTTAGACTGATTGTCTAAAAGTGGTAAGCATTTGGTAACTTCTGTCGCCGCTTTAGTATATTCCCTGTACCATTTTGGATCATGCCATTGCATTTCAAATTTAGTGGCACAAACTGATCCCACTAGGATTGAAGGATTTAGCTTTCTCATTTCCTTAACTCCATCTCCGTCAGTTTTTGATACTCCAAGGTCGTAATCCTCCTTGTAAATATTGGCATCTTCTTTCACTCCCTCTCTAAGAGCATTTAATTGAATAGAGGTCTTTAAGGTCGGATCTATTACTAATTTTCTATCTAAGTGTTTACTCGCAGTTTCTGCTGGATTTGGGACGATTGCTTCAATTTTTATTCCTGCCATATTTTTATTGTTATTTGTTTATTATCTCAAATTTTCAGCTTTTATTCGAGCCTTTAAAGATGGATGATTGCGGAATCCAACATGAAATTGGTTAAGAGCTTTACGATTTTCTTTTTTGGCAAATAAATAATCCAAAGTAATGTAGCCACAAATCAACATTGGAACGATCAAGAATGTCCAATTCATTTCAAGGAAAATATTGAAAATTGCATGTAATCCGACGGCGAGAATTGTTCCTTCCAAAATCTTTTGTTCATGGAACATCTTCTCCTGACGGAAGCCGAAAATCTTATGCAAAGCCTTTGTCCAATAATGTCTATTTTGACGAATTTCTGCTTGCAACATTGGCTTGGCGAAATGCGCAACCCCATAGTAGTAACCAAAAATTCCAGAGAACATAATATGTGCAAATGTTGAGAAAGAAGACCTAAATAGGAATGGTAAAAATAAATTTTGAGCACCTTCTATTTCCCAAATATTGTAAAAATAAAGAATATTTTCGGTGAAAGAAAATCCCAATGCAGCAATGATAAAAAATTCGATAGCATCATCAACATGCTTAAATTCATCATCATCAATAATCTTTACTGCAGACAATTTCATCAATTCCTCAATTGCGCCGACGAGCATAAAAGTGATCAAAACGCTCAAAGGAATTGCCACAATTTCTGAAAGATTTATTACCTCATTCTTATAAGTATCGGCAATTTTAAACGCATCAATCCATGGAAGATATTGCCAAAGAGCCTTGTATAACAAAATTGGGAAAACCGCTAAAGCTCCAGCAATAAAGGTCAATCCAGTTAGACGTTTTACTTCGGGATGTTTTTTATAAAAAATAAATCCCCAGACGAAAGCCGGTAAACACGCCAATATGATAGATCCGATTATCTGAACACTTTCCATAATTTAGTTTTTGTTTTTATCTTTTCTAATAGCTTATTATAACACACTTACGCCCTATTTTCAAGTGTGAGCAATATGCTACTAGAAGCTAATTTCTCGATATTTTCCGTATCAGTTGTGGCAATGATGGTCTGGCAATTCTTGATCGCCTTGAGGAGTTTTTCTTGGCGAGTACTGTCTAATTCCGAAAAAACATCATCCAAAATTAAGAGTGGATAATGACCGGTTTTTTGTTTTATGAAATCAATTTCAGCAAGTTTTATAGCGAGAAGAAGTGTTCTAAATTCCCCTCTGGAAGCCGCCGTCACGATATCCTTCCCATTAATAAAAAAGACTAAATCATCTCTGTGTGGACCTATTGTAGTCTTTGCTTGAAGAATATCTTTATCGCGAGCTTGGCTGACCACGTCGATGTAGGACTTTTCCTTTTCATTCACAACTTTGCTTTCATATTCCACCAGAATATTTTCTTTTTCACCTGAAATGGATTGATATAGATTCTCCAGATTTTCGCCAAGAAATTTCACCAAAGCGAGTCTTTTTTCCGTGATAACGGTCCCAAATTGAGCTATTTCTTCATCCCAAGCATCCAAATCCTTGAGCAAGGTTTCATCGTCTTTTTTTGAGAAGCGGGCTTTGCGAATTTCATTCAATAAAGTATTTCTTTGTTTTAAGGCCTTGTTGTATTTCACAAGTGATTGGAGATACTTTTTATCCGTTTGTGAGAGCAAAATATCCATATAACGCCTGCGCAAAGAAGGGCTTAAATAAAGGATATTCAGGTCTTCCGGCTGAAACAAGACAGTAAGCAAATTTCCAATATATTCACTGTTTTTTAGACTAACTCCGTTCCTTTTGAAATTCTTTTTTTTGAAGGGATGGTTCGTATAAAAAACTTCTAGTTCTAGGGACTCTTCATCACTTTTCACCATTCCTGTCACTCTCAAATAATCCATCCCCCATAAAATTAAATCATTATGTAAAACCGTCCTAAAAGATTTACCGAGAGAAAGAGCGTAAATGGCTTCCAAAAGGTTTGTTTTCCCCTGGCCATTGGGTCCTTTGATAATCGTAAAATTATTCTCGTGGTCAAATTCATAAGAATAACTTTGATAGTTGCGAAAATTTTCAAGTTGAAGTTTGAGTAGTTTCATGGGTATATTCTAGTCAAATTTCTCACAATAATCTAACCTATTTGGAATATGTCTAAAGATAAAAGCCTGATGACCGAAATTGAAAAAATGCGTCATTCATGTGCGCACGTCCTTGCGCAGGCGGTTTTGGGAATGTTTCCTGAGGCGAAATTGGGCATTGGTCCATCAATTGAAAATGGATTTTATTATGACTTTGAGTTGCCAAGAACTTTGATTCCGGAGGATTTGCCTCTTTTGGAAAAAAAGATGAAACAGATTGTAAAACAGAATCAAAAGTTTGTAAGAAAAGAAGAGCCGGGAGATAAGGCTATCGATTTTTTGACTAAAACAAGCCAAAACTACAAGGTGGAATTAGCTAATGAATATCTCGAAGCCGGAGAAGCAATTAGTTTTTACGAGAATGTAATGCCTGATGGCAAAGGGATGTTTGTGGATATGTGCGAGGGCCCTCACGTGGAAAGCACTGGAAAAATTGGTGCTTTTAAACTAACTCATACCGCTGCGGCATATTGGCGTGGAGACAGTGAACGCCCCATGCTTCAAAGAATTTATGGAGTTTGTTTTGAGACTCAAGCCGAACTAGACGAACACTTAAAGATGGTTGAGGAAGCCAAAAAACGTGATCACAGAAAACTGGGAAAAGAGCTGAGTATTTTTATTTTTGATGATGATGTCGGTCCTGGACTACCACTTTGGCTTCCAAATGGTGGAGTTTTGATTGAACAGCTGGAAAATTTGGCAAAGAAAATGGAAGAACGAGCAGGATACAAAAGAGTGCGTACGCCTCATTTAGCAAAGGAGTCTATGTATTTAAAAAGTGGACATTTGCCTTATTACAAGGAGACTATGTTCCCTCCGATGGAACTAGATGGTGGTGAAAAATATTATTTAAAAGCGATGAACTGCCCTCATCATCACAAGATTTTTGCTGCAGAACCAAAGAGTTATAGAGATCTTCCACTACGACTTGCAGAGTATGGCACATGCTATCGTTTTGAGCAGACTGGTGAGCTTTTTGGACTAATGAGAGTAAGATGTTTGCAAATGAACGATGCCCATATTTATTGTACGGAAAAACAGTTTGAATCTGAATTCCAAGCCGTAAATGAGATGTATTTGAATTATTTTAAAATTTTTGGAATTGAAAAATACGTAATGAGATTTTCAACTCACGGTCCTTCTGAACTTGGGAAAAAATATGTAAATGAACCTGAACTTTGGAAAAAAACTGAAGATATGGTAAGACAAGTTTTAATTAAAACGAAGACTCCTTATGTAGAAGTAGAGAATGAAGCGGCTTTCTACGGTCCAAAAATCGACGTACAAGTTTGGAGTGCGATCGGAAGAGAATTTACTTTAGCTACAAACCAAGTAGATTTTGCTGTTCCTGCGAGATTTGGCCTAAAATATATGAGTGAAGAAGGCAAAGAAGAAACTCCACTCTGTATTCATCGTGCGCCACTTGGAACACATGAAAGATTTATCGGATTCTTGATTGAACATTATGCTGGAGCATTCCCATTATGGCTTGCTCCTGTGCAAGTTGCCGTGATTCCAGTGTCAGATAAAAATTTAGAATATGCTGAAAAAGTTGTAAAAGAGCTGAAAGATGCAGAAATTAGAGTAGATCTTGATAATGCAAATGACACTCTTGGCAAAAAAATTCGAAAAGCAGAAATGAAAAAAATTCCTTATATGATCGTAGTTGGTGAAAAGGAAATGACTGATGGAACTGTCACTGTTCGTGATTATGCTACGAAAAATCAGGAAGTAATGACTGTGGCCGAACTAGTAAAAAAAGTGGTCAAATTAAATCAATGGTGACCTCCATGTCCGTGTCCTCCACCTCCTAGCCCTTGTAATTCTGCTCCCGCCTCAGAAGCTGGTTGTTTGTATTCTTCATGGCTTCCACGATAATCCATTCCATGAAGATTAGATCCGTTGATAACTTCGGCAGCTTTTTTCCCTCCATCTTCAGCGAAAGTATTTTCGATAATTTCATCGAATTTTGAAAGGAACCCTTGAATTCTTCTTTGTTTAGCTTGGTTATTTGGGTCGTGCATATCCCAATTTTTGGAATCCTCCTGAATGGTCTCAATTGCTTCTTTAAGCTCAGGATTGTCATAAACATCTGCAATTTTTCTCATAACTCCGTTTAATTCATTAAAGAAAACTATCGGAGGAGTAGTGCTAACAACAGTCTTTCTGGTAAGAATATTTTTATCCATTCTGGCGAAATCTTTGTTTCCTTTTTCCCAACGATCCATCATGATCGCCTCAAATCTAACGTATGATTGGAGGGCTTTCATTAACCTTTCACTATTCCCAAAGTGGGCCAATGATTTAAAATATTGACTAAATCCAGGGGCAGCATTGGCATAACCTTCGATTGTAAGTAAGTGCTTACCACCTCCTCCTACTGTTCTACACGCATTCTCAAGTACTTTACTGGAAGCAGGAGGTAAGTACGCAAACATATCGTCATGATCCAGCTTGTCAGCGTTTCTCAAGTCCTTGTTCACACGAGTTTCATTTTCATAACTTGGGATAATATATCTCCATAGGAAATGATCAACTTCTTTGGTTGGCTTACAACCGTTTGTGCCAGCGCTCTTTTCAAAGAAAGCAAGGAACCTTTTGTAATCATCTTTTGTCCATTTGTGATCTTTACCATCTGAACGTAATGGAGAAGCTGTCATATATTCCAAAATCGGGAATTGAGCCAACATCTCGGAGTTAATATGACCCACTCTATCAAAACTCAAGATTGTATGTCCATGATGATTTTCTGCGGCACCACCGGCAACGATATAGTAGAGTTTTGTTTGCATGGATGATTTTCCGGCATCAATCATGTGAA
>JBAYNL010000079.1:0-5882 GCA_041678805.1 Candidatus Altimarinota bacterium
AATTAAAAACAAATTTATCTCCGGTAACTATTCTTTGCAATTTATCAATTTTAGAGATTCAAGGCTTAATAAAATCTGGCAACGGAGGGTATTCCAAAATGTAAAAAAATATGGTAGAATATAGGGAAACAAACAAAAAAAACAAAAACGAACTTCTATTATGGTTGGGAAAATTCGCACAAATCACAAGAATTCACAGGGTAGAATTTTCGCCTGGATGGCACTCATACTCGGATTTACCATCAGTCTTATTTATCCGATTTTCCCCAATTTTATAAAAACAATAGTTGAAACAGATCAGGCTGTAAGCCTTTTTTACGCAGTAATGGCTATTATACTATTAGTTGGATCAATGATTAGTACGGTGATCTTTAGGAAAATTAGTCGTACAGCCATCATCAAAATAGCGTTGATTTTATCAGCTTTGAATTTTATTATGCTGGTTTTTGTAACCCAGGTTGCTGAACTTTATTTTCTTGAAACAATTCGTCTTTGGATGAAGCTTTTTCTTTTTATGACAATTGCATTATTTGTTAGAGATTGTGCCAATGACGCCGATTTAGGAGAGGAAGAAGGCTTATATTATAAATTTAGTAACATCGGATATTTTATAGGACCGTTACTTGGAGGATTTATTGCCTCAGCTTTTGGTTATGAATTAGTATTTTCTTTAGCGGCAATCAGCTCTTTGATTGCCTTGGGATATTTTTATCACGCTCACGTCATCAAAAAACATCCAGCTATTAAAGAAAAAAAACAACCGGCAACATTCTCATTTGCTAAAAATATTAAAGAATTTTTCACCGATGCAGATAGACGAAAGGCTTATTGCATAGCCTTAATTCTATTAACTTGGTTTGGATTTAAAAGAATTTATATCCCATTGTATATCATTGCTTCAGGATATCTCTCCAGTATGAGTGGTCTGATCCTTTCGTTAGGTATAATCCCATTTGTTTTATTCGAGGTGAAAATTGGAAAATATGCTGACAAAAAAGGTATCAGATTACCGATAGCTACAGGATTTTTAATCATAGCCCTAATCCTTTTGATTATATTCTTAAGCCCATGGCCAATCCTTAATTTCGGCTTATTGATAATCGCAAGTATTGGAGCAAGTTTTGTTGAGCCTTTGCAGGAATACTATCTCTTCAAACACCTTCCTAAAGATAAAGAAGACAGTATGTATGGAATTTTTATGACTACAGATCCTTTGTCATATTTCTTAGCTCCAGTAATAGGGGCTGTTGTATTAGCCTTTCTGCCATTTCAATACCTCTTCTTGGTATTTGCGGTCTTGATGTGTTTCGCAAGTATGTACTTCTGGAGAGTTCTAAAAGGAAAATAATTAGATCGTAACGTTGGTTGCTCTATAGATCTCTTCGAGAGTTGTTACGCCTTCCGCTACTTTCATAAAACCATCTTCACGGATTGTGATAAGTCCTCCTTGGCGAGCCGCCATAATTAGATCTACAGAACTAGCATTATCTAAAATTAGTCTTTTTGTTTTTTCATCAACCACAATCACTTCACCAATTATAATTCTTCCTTTGTATCCGGTTTGGCTGCAATAATCACATCCATGAACTTCCGAAATTTGTTCAGGAGCTTTTAAATCCATTCCTGGGTGAACCGCTTTCAAATTCGCAAAAACTTTTTCAAATTCATCTTTTTCAGATTTGGTAATCGCTCTTTTTGTAGAACATTTTGGACATACGGTACGAACCAACCTTTGAGCGATAATAGTATCAAGAGCCGATGCAACCATATATCTTGGTAATCCCATGTTTATCAAACGAGGGATTGTTTCAATCGCGCTATTTGTATGCAAAGTGCTAAGGAGTACATGACCGGTTAAAGCTGCTTGGGCAGCGGTTTCAGCTGTCTCCAAGTCACGGATTTCACCAACCATAATAATGTCGGGATCCTGACGTAAAATTGAACGAAGTCCCGAAGCAAAAGTATATCCACGTTTTTCATTAATCTGACTTTGGACTACTCCATTAAGGCAATATTCCACTGGATCTTCTAGTGTAATTAATTTATTTGTATCATCTCTCATCTGATTCATCATCGTATAAAGAGTAGTCGTTTTACCTGATCCAGTAGGACCGGTACAAAGAATCATCCCATGTGAAATCTTAGAAGCATTAGTAATCTTTGTTAGAGACAAGCCTTCAAATCCCATTGATTCAAAAGTTGAATGATTGGTATCTGGAACCAGATATCTGCATACAAAAGATTCTCCATTAGAAGTCGGAATTGCGGAAACGCGAACATCAATTTTTTTATCATTAAACACAAAACTAAAACGCCCATCCTGAGGAATGGATGTGACATTAAGTTGCATCGCACATTTATATTTTATTTGATTACCAATATTGCGATATATTCCAGGTTTAATTGTAAAAACTTTATGCAAAATTCCATCAATTCTAAATCTTACAATTGTCGTCTCTTCGGTTGGCTCATAGTGAATATCAGAAGCTCCGGTTTTCATAGCTCCAATATTTATCATATTCAAAGCTTCTTCTGCCGGAATTGACTCAATCTTGTGTGCTAACTCAGATAGTTCCTTAATCTCTTTGTCATATGCCTGAATAGCTTTCGTTTCAACGCTTTCAACGATATCCATTTTCTTGTATTGCTGTTCAGCGTCATAAACCTTCAAGGCGTCATCAATACCTGCCTCAGAAGCTAAATTTACGCTCACTTGGAGACCATTGCTTTCCAAACTTTTAATAATTTGGTCAGTATCAGGATTTTGAGGATCGGCAACAGCCACGCGTAATTTATTTCCCACTTTAAAGAAAGGAATAATGCGTGCTTTGCGAGCGATCTCAATATCCACAACTTTTAAAAAGTCAGCATTAAGAGGAGTTTTCCCAATATTTACATATGGAAGACCTAAATCATGAGCTCTTTTTAATACGGACTTTTCTTGGAATTCTCTATTAATTTGAGTAAGTTCACCTCCCGATCCAGCAGACGACATCTCCACGGTTGGCTCGGTAGAGGCTGATTCAGTTGGTATTTGAAAAGAGCCACTGTTTGAAGATCCGTTTTGATTCTTGTTTTGAGGAGTGTTTTCTTCTGCCATAAAACTTATAAAAATATCTAAGTATTATAGCAGAAAAGTCCCGTAAATAAAAGACCAATAGCCCTAAATCAATTCGGAATTTAACCAACGTTTTTAACCGCTGCTGCGATAGCTTTTGCGCTTTCTTCATCAATTCCATCAACAGAAGCCAAATCTTTTGCGGTTAAACCCTTAATTTGCTCAACTAAGGTAAGGTTTGCTTTAGCTAATTTTTCGATCAATCCTGGATCAATTCCAAGGTCTTTTACATCTTTAACTTCAGCTTTTACAACAGCATTAGCCGCCTTATAAGCATCACTACCCTCGTATTCGCTAATATCAAGCACGTCGATCTCCCAACCGGTCAAAATAGAGGCTAAACGAACGTTTTGGCCCTGTTTGCCGATTGCTAGAGGTCTTTGATCAGGTTGTACATAAACTCTCGCTCTTCTTTCTCGATCAAAAAGTTTTATTACAGCCGTCTTTGCAGGAGCAAGGGCAGTCTTGATAAAGTCTTCCATTTTCTCTGAATATTGAATGATATCAATGCGTTCGCCATTCAATTCATCCATAATATTTTTAACACGAACACCCTTTTGTCCTACACATGAACCAATTGGATCTATTTTATCATCTGTGGAAGATACCGCTACTTTTGAACGAACACCAGCTTCTCTCGCAATCGCTTTTACTTGAACAACTCCGGATTTAATTTCAGGAATTTCAAGTTCAAGTAATTTCTTTACAAGATTAGCGTGTGTTCTGGAAATCAAAAGTTGAGGTCCTTTTGTAGTCTTAATAACTTTATCCAAATACAATTTAAGTCTCTGTCCGGAATAATATTTTTCTCCCGGGATTTGTTGATCATAAGGCAAATTAGTCGTTGTCTTATTATCCAAATTTACATAAACAGTTGTACCGTCAACACGGTGAATAATCGCATTTACCAATTCATTTTCTCTATCTTTAAATGTCTCATACATCACATCTCTTTCAGCTTCCTGAACGCGTTGGATGATAACTTGTTTTGCGGCTTGAGCAGCAATTCTTCCGTAGTTCATTGGAGTAACATCCATCCGAATTTCATCACCTACTTCAGCTCTCTTATCGTATTTTTGAGCCTCTTTTAAAGAGATCTCTAAAAATTCATCTTCCACGTTTTCGGCAACAGTTTTTACAACATATACGGTTGCCATTCCAGAATTTTCATCTAGATCAATATCGACATTTTCCTCTTTATTTCCCCAGTCTTTGCGATAAGCGGCTCTTAAAGCGGCCTTTATTGCCTCGACAACTTTGTCTTTTGAAATATTCTTCTCATCACACAACTGATTAATTGCGGCAAAGAATTGTGATTGCATATAAAATTTATTAAAAGATACGAAAACAGGAACCTTTAAATAAAAGATCCATGTCTAGTTGCGATTATACTGATATTGAAAGGATTTGTAAATGATTTCTTTATTAAAACCTTTTGAGGCCAAAAAACGGTAAACTCTGGCTTTCTCTTTTTGAGAAAGTTCATCCTCAATATTAAATTTCCGTTTTTTTAGCAATTCTATAGCCATCTCAAACTCATCAACTTCTGTATCAGCCAAAACCTCCATAGAAATTTCCGGTGAAATCCCTTTCATCTTTAGTTCTCTTTTTAATAAAAATTTTCCTCGTGGATGAAATTTTACTCGATCAGACACATAATCTTTGGCATATTTCTGATCATTTAGATAATTCAGTTCTTTCAGTCTATCAATCACTCTGGAAGAGGCAGAGTTGTCTTTTAATTCACGCTTTTTAAAAAACTGCTGCAGCTTCTTTTGTATTTCCAAGCAGGTATATCGCTTCTTGGAGATCAGCCAAATAGCATACTGCAGCAGTTTTTCATAATCACTAAGGGTCTCATTAAACATTTTCTTTTTCGACAGGTAATTTTCCCATCACTTTTTCGATCGCAGCAACATTACCAGAAGCATAAGCTCTAATATCCTTTTCAATCGCTTTCAAAATTTTATTATTCTCAAGCAAGAATATTTTTGCATTTTCTCTGCCTTGTCCCAGTTTAGTTTCTTTATAAGTATAGAAAGCTCCTGATTTGCGAGCAATATTGTATTTAGAAGCCAAATCAAGCATATCTCCTTCGATCGAAATTCCCTTATTGTACATGATATCAAATTCAGCAGTTTTGAACGGAGGAGCAATTTTATTTTTTACAATCTTTACACGTACTTTTGTTCCAACCGTTTCTTTCTCAATAGAAGATGTGTCTTCTATCTTTCCAGCCCCTCTAATATCCATTCTTACAGATGCGTAAAATTTCAAGGCTTGTCCTCCAGTAGTAGTTTCTGGATTACCAAACATTATGCCTATTTTCATGCGTAACTGATTCAAAAAGATCACAGTAGTTTTAGATTTTGAAACTACGGCTGTAAGTTTTCTAAGAGCCTGACTCATTAGTCTAGCCTGTAAACCCATATGAGAATCACCCATATCTCCATCAATTTCAGCGCGTGGAGTAAGTGCTGCAACAGAATCCACGACAATCACGTCAATTGCATTACTTCTAACCAAAGTCTCCAAAATTTCTAAAGCTTGTTCTCCACTATCCGGCTGAGACAAAAGCAATTCATCAACTTTTACGCCGATTCTTTTTGCATACTCTGGATCCAAAGCATGCTCAGCATCTACAAACGCTCCGACTCCTCCCATCTTTTGAGCCTCCGCAATAATGTGTAAGCTCAAAGTGGTTTTTCCAGAACTTTCCGGTCCAAAAATTTCAATCACTCTTCCTCTTGGAACACCTCCTCCA